>NZ_NCUI01000025.1:0-300000 GCF_002096435.1 Streptococcus oralis subsp. oralis | reverse complement strand
TGAAAGCTTCATTTTGATCTTTATACGGAACTAAATCTATAGCTAAAATCAAGTGGCCAGTACTTGAAACGGGCAACCATTCTGTAATTCCTTCAACAATCCCAAAAAAGATTGACTTCAAAATTTCAATAAAATACATACATTACTCCTTTTTCTGTCCTCTATTATAGCATAATTTCAGATGTTGCGATAGATTTTTTAGAAGGCGCCGATGCTACCACCGCCTCCGCCTCCTGAAAATCCTCCACCTGAACTTCCACTTCCAGAAGATACAGAGTAATTGCTAGCTGTATTTGCGACAGCAGTATATTGCTTGATTTGTGCAGTTGAGGTGTAGAACTGTGAGTGCCAACCATAGGCTACATAAAGATTCAAATCTGGATTTTCAAGCTGAATATGACGGCCTTTCATTAACTTGCTCACCTTCTTGGCATAACCAAAGAGAGTCGCATAGACCAATAGACGGTTCCAAAGGACGATGCTCTCTAGCTCGGCCTGATCCAGATGAGCGATGTCGCGAAGCATATTTTCAAAACTCGTCCAGAGATAGAAAATCTCCGCTCCTTCCTCTGTTAGAACTCCATCGCGATAGGCTCCTCGCGTGGCAAGGTAAACCCAGAAACTAGCCCCTAATCCTGTCAATCCTAAGAGTAGAAATGGGATCGAAAAGAAACCATGTGTTTGCCAGCTATAGTAAAAGAATAGCAGTCCACCTAGAGCTGTTATGGCTGAACAAACTCGCATCCCGAGAGCAAGGCGGCGTTCCTCGCTTGTCAAGGGACGATAGTAGCTTGGGATACGAAGTACATGGACCTTATCCTTGACACAAGACTGAATGCGTTGAAGTCTTCCTTCAAAGGAGCGTTTGAGGCGCGATCCTGTTTCTCGGATATGTTTTTCATCTGACTCTTTGGCACCACGGTAAAGAGAAGATGAAACTTGGTAATCAGGGAAGAGCTCTGAAATAGCCAATTCTTTCTTATTTGACAAGGTCATGCGCAGACATTCTTTCTCAAAATTGGACAAACCCTTTTCACTGATAATGCGCACATAAGGTTCCTCATCACCTTGGAAAATAGATAAATGGCCTCGATCTACTAAATCCAACAAGGTTGCCTGAATCAAACGTTCAAAAGTAAATTTACCAAACCCTGATTTGTTTAGGGGATTGACTTCCTCTAAGGAAGTTGAATACACTGCTTCTGCTAAAACCATTGGAGGCAAATTCATCGGTGGTTCGTAGAGTCGATGATCTTTTGGAAAGACCTTTTTAATGCTTGTACTCTGACGAAACTTCCTATAGAAGAGAGGAACTAAAAGTAAGAGGCTCATAAAAATGACGGGGAACCCCCATTTCATCATTATCTCACTTTGCGCTTTTCCTGTTGCTATATTGCTTTCAATCCGGTTAAAATCGGTTAAACGTTCTTCCTCTAATCCTTGATCCGGAGCTCCTGCAAAAGCACTTCTAGGCCAGTAAGCATGTAATTCGATTTGACTCTTTCTAGGAAGGTCTTTCATTTTGACATGATAGAGATTATTTACTTTTTCAACACTAGAGTCCCTTAGGAGTTGGCCTGCATGAAAATAGAGTTTCTCTGCTGGAGTATCAGAGCTGACCTTAAACTCAATCTCTTTGATGTCTCCAGTACTATCTGTCAAGGGTTGCCAATTTAGCTCTGCGATATCCTCATATAAGAAGAGAAGATTTGTTAATTTCCAGGTAACCGTTACCCGAACAGTATCCCCGGCATAGCCAGCATTGTAAATTTTTACCTTGTAGCCGTCCTCTTCCTCCATAGTATAGAAGGAAGCATTTTGAACAATTCTTCCATTTTTAGAGACCTGAACGGTCGGATCGGGATCAATGTCAAATCCTTCTGGCATTTTCCCAGCTTTCCCTAGCCCAACTAACTGACCATTATAATCATCTCCAAAGCGGTAGGTAATTGTTTCCTTAAAAATTGCAGTATTATCTGCATGAATATTCAAATCACCCTGATAGGATAAGATATCAAAGTCTACTGCAAAAACCAGGCTCGGTATAAATAATAAATAAGTAAATACCAAAGCCAACAGCCATCTTTTTTTCATAATCGGTTACCTTTCAATCTTTTTACCATTATATCATTTTTTATAAGTAAAGGCTTACTTGTATTGAAAATCTCACTATTTTTAGATACAATAGAGAGAGTCATTTTTAGACTAGAAATAGGAGAAAACATGAAAAAATTATGCTTATCTATCCTTGCTAGCCTAGCCCTTACCTTAGGACTAGTTAGCCAAGTCCAAGCCGACGAATATTTACGCATCGGGATGGAGGCTGCTTACGCTCCCTTCAACTGGACTCAAGACGACGATAGTAACGGCGCCGTCAAAATCGACGGTACCAACCAATATGCCAACGGCTACGATGTTCAAATCGCAAAAAAGATTGCCAAAGACTTAGGCAAGGAACCTTTGGTTGTGAAAACCAAATGGGAAGGACTTGTTCCAGCCCTTACTTCTGGCAAAATCGATATGATCATTGCCGGTATGAGCCCAACCGCTGAACGCAAACAAGAAATTGCTTTTTCAAGCAGTTACTATACTAGCGAACCGGTTCTATTGGTAAAAAAGGACTCTGCCTATGCAAATGCCAAATCTTTAGAGGACTTTAGTGGGGCAAAAATCACGTCTCAACAAGGTGTTTATCTTTATGACCTGATTTCCCAAATTCCAGGTGCCAAAAAAGAAACAGCTATGGGTGACTTCGCCCAAATGCGTCAAGCTCTAGAGGCTGGTGTTATTGATGCCTATGTTTCTGAACGACCTGAAGCAATGACCGCTGAGTCTGCTAACGCTAAGTTCAAAATGATCCAACCTCAACCAGGTTTCAAAACTGGCGAAGAAGATACAGCTATTGCCATTGGACTTCGTAAAGATGACAGCCGCATCAGCCAAATCAATGCGAGCATCGAAACCATCTCAAAGGATGAGCAAGTAGCCCTCATGGATCGTATGATTAAAGAGCAACCTGTGGAGTCTACAACAACAGAGGAAGAAAGTAGTTTCTTTAGCCAAGTCGCTAAGATCCTTTCTGAAAACTGGCAACAACTCTTGCGTGGTGCTGGTATCACACTCTTAATATCCATTATCGGAACCATCACAGGTCTCCTTATCGGACTTGCGATTGGGGTCTTCCGTACCGCTCCACTATCTGAGAACAAGGCAATGTACGCCCTACAGAAACTAGTCGGTTGGATTCTCAATGTCTATATTGAAATCTTCCGTGGTACACCGATGATTGTTCAATCCATGGTTATCTACTATGGAACCGCCCAAGCTTTCGGTATCAACCTTGACCGCACACTAGCTGCTATCTTCATCGTCTCAATCAATACGGGTGCCTACATGACAGAGATCGTTCGTGGTGGTATTCTAGCAGTTGACAAAGGACAGTTTGAAGCCGCAACCGCTCTTGGTATGACCCATAACCAAACCATGCGTAAGATTGTCCTACCTCAGGTTGTCCGTAATATTCTACCTGCTACTGGTAATGAGTTTGTCATCAATATCAAAGATACCTCTGTATTGAACGTTATTTCAGTTGTTGAGCTTTATTTCTCAGGAAATACTGTAGCAACACAAACCTATCAATACTTCCAGACCTTTACCATCATCGCCGTGATTTACTTTGTCCTCACCTTTACTGTGACCCGTATCCTACGCTTCATAGAACGTCGTATGGACATGGATACTTACACTACAGGTGCTAACCAAATGCAAACGGAGGATTTGAAAAAATGACACAACCAATCCTTGAAATCAAACACCTCAAAAAATCCTATGGGCAAAACGAAGTGCTAAAAGACATTTCTCTCACCGTCCATAAAGGAGAGGTTATTTCCATCATCGGGAGCTCAGGAAGTGGAAAATCAACCTTCCTTCGTTCGATTAATTTACTCGAAACACCTACAGAGGGAGAGATTCTCTATCGAGGAGAAAATGTCTTAGAAAAAGGCTATAACCTCACCCATTATCGTGAAAAACTCGGTATGGTTTTCCAATCTTTCAATCTCTTTGAAAATCTGAATGTCCTTGAAAATACTATCGTTGCCCAAACGACTGTACTCAAACGCGACCACTCTGAAGCTGAAAAAATTGCCAAAGAGAATCTCGAAAAAGTCGGCATGGGAGAACGTTACTGGCAAGCCAAGCCGAAGCAACTCTCCGGGGGCCAAAAACAACGCGTAGCTATCGCCCGCGCACTCTCCATGAATCCTGACGCTATTCTCTTTGACGAACCAACATCTGCTCTTGACCCAGAAATGGTCGGAGAAGTCCTCAAAATTATGCAGGATTTGGCTCAAGAGGGCTTGACCATGATCGTCGTAACCCACGAAATGGAGTTTGCCCGCGATGTCTCTCACCGTGTCATCTTTATGGATAAGGGCGTCATTGCTGAAGAAGGCAAACCAGAAGACCTCTTCACGAACCCTAAAGAAGAACGGACAAAAGAATTTCTTCAACGTTATCTCAGCTAATAAACAAAGACTGCATTCTTTATGCAGTCTTTTTAATTTGTAATTGTAAAGAAAAGGCAGACTCGACTCAGGAATCTGCCTGTGACCACAGTTTAATCTTCAAATTTTTCATGATTTTTTTCATAGAAATCGATTAAACCAAGAGCTGTTTCAAATGAAATATTTTTAACTTTTGCGCGTCCTTGTGCTAGAGCAATGATAGACATTTCACGCGCATTCGTTTCTTTAGAGATACGGTAGCCTGTGATTTTCTTATCACGAACCCAGCCAACAACTGCTTCTACTTTTTCAAAGTTCGACTTAGCCATGTTCTTCTCCTAAATTATTCTTTACAATACTTAATTGTATACGTTTTTATTTCGTTTGTCAATAAAAAAACATATATTCGTCGTAACTATATTATTCTGCATATTTTTATTTGGCTTTTAAAGCCGATAATATATGAGTTCTTATGTCCTCAACTCCATTAGGATTCGCTGGTAGGAAGATTGTATTATTACCCTCTTTATCTGCAAAATTATTCAACGTATCTAAATACTGGTTCGTTAATAGGATAGACATGATTTGTTCTTCAGTTAGCTCAACATTGGCTCCCTTTAACTCTTGGATAGAATCAGCTAGTCCGTCAACAATTGCTTTACGCTGCTCTGCAATCCCTACACCATGTAGGCGATCTTTTTCTGCTTCTGCTTCTGCTGCGGTCACGATTTTAATCTTATCTGCTTCAGCAAGCTCTTGCGCCGCAACTCTCTTACGTTGAGCCGCGTTAATTTCATTCATTGATTGTTTTACTTCAGCATCAGGTTCAACCTTAGTAATCAGCGTTTTGACAATGATATACCCATACGTAGACATTTCTTCAGCCACTTGTTTTTGAACTTCTAAGGCGATTTCATCCTTCTTCTCAAACAACTCATCTAGTGTTAGCTTTGGTACAGATGAACGCAAAGCATCTTCAATATAGGATTTAATTTGGGCTTCTGGACGCATCAATTTATAATAAGCATCTGTGACATTATTTTCATTCACTCGATACTGAGTTGCCACATTCATCGTTACAAATACATTATCTTGCGTCTTTGTCTCTACAACAATCTCACTTTGCAACAAGCGTAGTTGAACTCTTGCCGCAATCCTATCAATTCCAAAAGGAGCTCGTAAATGAATACCACTATTGCTCAACTTTTGGTATTTACCAAAGCGTTCTATGATAGCGACAGATTGTTGTCGAACCACATACACAGAACTAACCATAATCACTGATGCAATCACCACTAAAAACAATAAAACAAGTAAAATTTGTAAAACCATGGGAATCTCCCCCTTTCATCACCTTCATTATAGCACTCAAAAATAGGTTAGGCAAATAATATGAGAAAAATTTTATAGGAAATTAAACTAGCATATTATACAATGTTTCATTCCCATTCAAATTAATATAAGATGGGTCAAACTTTTCCATCCGAAGAATCAAGCCATTATAATCATTCTTATCCGCAAGAGCAATTCCAATCAAGACTGGCCCTGTCCCCTTGCTGGCCCGTTTGATATACTCAAAACGAGTAATATCATCATGCGGTCCCAAGATATCATTTACAAACTCTCGGAGAGCTCCTGGACGTTGTGGGAAATTCACTACAAAGTAATGCTTGATTCCATCGTAAATCAAGGCACGTTCTTCCATCTCTGGCATACGGTTGATATCGTTATTCCCTCCAGAAATGATACAACAAATCGTCTTGCCTTTGATATAGTCTGATAAAACTTCCAAGGCTGCAACACTGGCAGCTCCGGCTGGTTCTGCTACAATACCTTGTTTGGAATAAAGATCAATCAAGGTTTCGGAAATCAATCCCTCGTCCACCCCAATCAGCGTTTCAACATTCTTACGAGTCGCTTCATAGGTTAATTGTCCAACCTTCTGTACGGCTATCCCATCAGCAAACTTATCAATTTCTTTGAGCTTAACTGGTCCCCCAGCTTCAAAGGCAGCTTTCATAGAGCGAGCACCATTAGCTTCTACTCCGATCACTTCAATGGTCGGGTTGGTTTCCTTGATGTAAGTTGAAACACCGGCAATCAATCCGCCACCACCTACTGGTACAAGTACTGTATCAAAATCAATAGACTCTTTACGGGCTTCTTCAAGAATTTCATAGGCTACAGTCCCTTGACCAGCCTGAACATGCGCATCATCAAAAGGATCGATGAAGGTGCGGTTTTCTGTCAATGTAAATTCTTGTGCTGCCTTAGCAGAAGCATCAAATGTATCCCCAACCAACTTGATTGTCACGAACTCTCCACCGAAAAAGCGAACCTGCCCAATCTTTTGTTGCGGTGTGGTGATGGGCATAAAGATCGTTGCAGGAATCTTCATCTCATTACAAGTATAGGCGACACCTTGGGCATGATTTCCCGCAGAGGCACAGACTACACCACGCTCGCGTTCTTCTTTTGATAGTTGAGAAATGGCATAATAGGCTCCACGAATTTTAAAAGAGCGAACTCGTTGCGCATTCTCCTTTTTGAGATAAATCTTTGCTTGGTATTTTTCTGATAAATAATGATCATATTCTAGTGGTGTATCAACTACTACACCACTCAAAACTTTGTGGGCTTTCACCACATCTTTTGCACTTAGCATTGTCTCCTCCTCATATACTTTTCAAGATAAAAAACGAGTTAGGTCCCCCCAACTCGCCTTCTGTCTCTCTTTACAAGAATTAATTGTAGATTTTGAATGCGTCGTCGTCGTTTTTACCAACGAAAGGCATTGCTTTACGCAATTCTGCACCAACTTTTTCAATTTCAAGGTTAGCTGCTTGTTCACGGTAAGCAGTTAATTTTGGACGACCAGCCTTGTAGTCATTTACAAAGTCATTTGCAAATTTTCCATTTTGGATATCTGCCAAAACAACTTTCATGTTTTCTTTCACTTGCTCAGTAATCACACGTGGACCTGATACATAGTCACCGTATTCAGCAGTGTTTGAAATAGATTGACGCATTTTCTTGAATCCACCTTCATAGATCAAGTCAACGATCAATTTCATTTCATGAAGAACTTCAAAGTAAGCCAATTCTGGGGCATAGCCTGCTTCTGTCAAGACTTCAAAACCTGCTTCGATAAGAGCAGTCAAACCACCGCAAAGTACGGCTTGTTCACCAAACAAATCTTCTTCAGTTTCTTCTTTGTAAGTTGTTTCAAGCAAACCAACACGAGCTGCCCCAACACCTTTACACCAGTCCATAGCAATGTTTTTAGCATTTCCTGTAGCATCTTGGTAAACTGCGTAAAGAGCTGGCACACCAAATCCTTCTTCGTAAGTACGACGTACCAAGTGTCCTGGTCCTTTAGGAGCACACATGAAGACATCTACATCTGCAGGAACTTTGATAAATTCAAAGTGGATATTGAAACCATGAGCGAATCCAACTGCATTTCCAGCTTCCAAGTTTGGAGCGATTTCTGCTTCGTACAATTCTTGTTGGATTTCGTCTGGTGCCAAAATCATGATAACGTCAGCCAATTTAGTAGCTTCTGCTACTGTGTAAGTGTCAAATCCGTCTTCTTTTGCTTTGTCAAAAGATTTACCTGGACGCACACCGATGATGACATCACGACCTGAATCACGCAAGTTTTGCGCATGCGCATGTCCTTGTGAACCATAACCGATTACGGCGATTTTTTTACCGTCAAGCGCTGCTACTTTAACATCTTTTTCGTATTCCATTTGAACTGCCATAGTTTTTCTCTCTTTTCTATTTTTATTGCCTTATAGGCTGGTTAAACAAATTTATGCTGGATTTTATACTCATTGAAAATCAAAGAGTATTAGTCGCGGGTAAATCCAGTTGCACCCGTACGAGCGATATTTTTAATACCATATGGTCGAATCACTCGTAATAAAGCTTCACTCTTCTCAGCATTTCCCGTCATCTGGATGGTGATTGAGCTTGGAGCCACATCTACTACCGTTGCACGGAAAGGTTGGATAATGGCCAAGATTTCTGCACGCTTCTCAGCAGGAGCAGATACTTTTACCAAGATAACTTCTCTTTCCAAGTGCGGTTTATCTGTGATATCTCGGATGCGAATCACATCAATCTGACGATTGAGCTGTTTAATGATTTGCTCTACTTCATCATGAGATGCTACATCAATAATGATGGTGATACGAGATACATTGGGGTTCTCTGTCGCACCAACCGAGATACTCTCAATATTGACTTGACGACGAGAAAGGACACCTGTAAAACGATTCAAAACTCCTGAACGGTTTTGCAATCTAGCTGTTAACATTCTACGCATGGAACTTCACCCCCAACATCTCATGATTGCTCTTACCAGCTGGTACCATCGGTAAGACCTGTTCCTTACGAGAAATATCCACCTCGATAAACATGGGCACATCCTCCAGAATGACTTCTAGATCCTTCTCTATCGTCTCTGGATTATCAAACTTGTAGTTTTTGATTCCGTAAGCCTGTGCCATTAGCTGGAAGTCAGGAAGAGTGTCAAAGACTGACTCTGAAGTCCGACCCTCATAGAAGGATTCCTGCCACTGACGAACCATTCCTAGTGAGTGGTTATTCAGCATGACAACCTTAATCGGCACCTTGTAGATGTTTAGGATAGCTAGTTCTTGGTTGGTCATTTGGAAACCACCATCACCGACAAAAAGAACTACTTCTTTTTCTGGATTGGCAATCTTAGCTCCAATAGCTGCAGGAACACCAAATCCCATGGTACCCAAGCCACCTGAAGTGACCAATTGACGTTCATTTTGATATGGGTAATACTGGGCTGTCCACATTTGGTGTTGGCCAACGTCAGTAACGACAATAGCATCCCCATTCGTCAACTCACCGATTCGTTCAATGACTGCCTGCGGTTGAACCACACGTTCTTTCTTATCATAGGAACGAACGCGGTTCTTGTCCTTAGTGACTTTGTCAATCCACTTTTCAGTATTGTTATGAACAGTTGGTTCTGCCAGTAGCATCTGCAAGGCTTTCTTAGCATCCCCAACCACTGGAATATCTGCACTGATAATCTTACCAATCTCAGCTGGGTCAACATCGATATGGGCAACCTTAGCATTCTTCGCGAAGGTCTTAGGATTTCCGGTCAGACGGTCATCGAAACGGCAACCAATACTAATCATAAAGTCTGCCTCGGTCATGGCAATATTAGCTGCGAAAGAACCATGCATGCCTCCCATTCCGAGGAAGAGTGGATGGCTTGTTGCAATTGTACCTTGCCCCAAAAGACTGGTCACGACTGGAATTTGATAGCGTTCAGCAAATTCATTCAGTTCTTTAGAAGCTTCTGCATAGCTGATACCACCACCTGCCAACAAAACAGGTTTCTTAGCCTTAGACAATTGTTTCAAGATTTTCTTGATTTGCATGTCATTTGGATCAAGTGTCGGTTGGTAACTTGGTAAATCAACTTCTGGTGAATAGATGAAATCTGTCTCTAGGGCTGATACATCCTTTGGCAAGTCAATCACAACAGGACCTGGACGACCTGTCGTTGCGATATGAACAGCTTCCGTAATGATACGAGGAATATCAGCTGTCTCACGGACTTGGTAATTGTACTTGGTAATGGGCATGGTAATGCCGACAATATCCGCCTCCTGAAAGGCATCCTTCCCAATACCTGCTCGAGCCACCTGACCCGTAAAGACCAAAAGGGGAACGCTATCGCTCATGGCATCTGCAATCCCTGTAATGGCATTTGTTGCTCCCGGTCCACTCGTGACGACGGCAACGCCCAACTTTCCAGTTGATTTGGCATATCCTTCAGCTTCGTGCAAACAACCTTGCTCATGGCGTCCTAAGATGTGACGAATACCTTTAAAATTGTATATCGCATCATACAAAGGTAAGACCGCACCACCAGGATAACCAAAAATGGTATCAATCCCTAAGTCCCGAAGTGTTTCCAAAACTAGGTCCGACCCCGTCTTAGGAGATTCTAAACTGATTTTCTCCATTGTTCCCCTTTCTCTTCTCTTAAAAAAATAGCTTGTTACTATCATACCATTTTTTCAAAAATTTTCAAGGCAAAAGAGTCAATTTTCTGAATTTTCTATCTAAAAGTGTATTTATGAATCTTTCCCTCATTTTTATTAACTTTTCTACGGAATTCGGAAGCTTTATTTACTTTAATTTATCAAATTAGAATATTTTCTTTCTGGATAGAATTAGTATTTTTCTCACTTAGCGACCAAATTTGTATACTATATTCAGCAAAAATGAATAGTTAAAGACAAAAAAAGGAAGCCACTAAGTGACTTCCTTCTAGAGTGAGGACTGATTAGTCTTCACCTTTGTTTTTCTTAATGATTTCTTCTTGTACTGACTTAGGTACATCTTCGTAGTGGTCAAATACCATCATGAAGGTACCACGTCCTTGAGATGCAGAACGAAGAACCGTTGCGTAACCGAACATTTCAGCAAGTGGAACGTAAGCACGAACGATTTGGCTGTTACCGTGTGCCTCCATACCATCTACACGTCCACGACGAGCAGTTACGTGACCCATAACATCACCAAGGTTTTCTTCTGGAACAGTGATGGTTACAAGCATCATTGGCTCAAGGATAGCTGGTTGTGCTGATTTAGCAGCTTCTTTAAGGGCAAGTGAAGCCGCGATCTTGAAGGCAGTTTCAGATGAGTCGACATCGTGGTATGAACCATCGTAAAGTTTAGCTTTAACGTCAACCATTGGGTAACCTGCAAGAACTCCGTTAGCCATAGATTCTACCAAACCTTTTTCAACCGCTGGGATAAATTCACGAGGAACCACACCACCGACGATTGCGTTTTCGAATTCAAATCCTTTACCTTCTTCGTTTGGACTAAACTCAATCCATACATCACCGAATTGACCTTTACCACCAGACTGACGTTTGAAGAATCCGCGTGCTTGAGTAGAAGCGCGGAATGTTTCACGGTAAGATACTTGAGGAGCACCTACGTTCGCTTCAACTTTGAACTCACGACGCATACGGTCAACAAGGACGTCAAGGTGAAGTTCACCCATACCAGAGATAACTGTTTCACCAGTTTCAACGTTTGTTTCAACGCGGAATGTTGGATCTTCTTCAGCCAATTTTTGAAGGGCGATACCCATCTTGTCTTGGTCAGCTTTAGATTTTGGCTCAACCATCAACTGGATAACTGGTTCTGGAACGTGGATTGACTCAAGGATGATTTTAGCTTTTTCATCTGTCAATGAATCACCAGTAGTTGTATCCTTCAAACCAATAGCAGCTGCAATATCACCAGCATAAACGGTTTCGATTTCTTGACGACTATTGGCATGCAATTGCACAAGACGTCCGATACGTTCACGTTTGCCTTTAGAAGTGTTCATTACGTAAGAACCTGATTGAAGAACACCTGAGTATACACGGAAGAATGTCAAACGACCTACAAATGGGTCTGTTGCAATCTTGAAGGCAAGAGCTGCGAATGGCTCTTCGTCAGATGCTGGACGAGTTTCTTCTTCGTCTGTATCTGGGTTGATACCTTTGATCGCTGGGATATCAAGTGGGCTTGGAAGGTAGTCGATAACCGCATCAAGCATCAATTGAACACCCTTGTTCTTGAAGGCAGAACCACACAATACTGGGAAGAATTCAACGTTGATAGTTGCTTTACGGATAGCAACTTTCAATTCTTCGTTAGTGATTTCTTCACCTTCAAGGTATTTCATCATCAAGTCTTCATCAGTTTCAGCGACTGCTTCAACCAATTTTTCTCGGTATTCTTGAGCTTGGTCAAGGTATTCAGCTGGAATATCTTCTTCAAGGATATCTGTACCAAGGTCGTTAGTATAGATTTCAGCTTTCATCTTGATCAAGTCGATGATACCACGGAAGTCATCTTCAGCACCGATTGGCAATTGGATTGGGTGTGCGTTTGCTTGAAGACGGTCGTGAAGTGTGCTTACAGAGTAAAGGAAGTCAGCACCGATTTTGTCCATTTTGTTAGCAAATACGATACGTGGAACTCCGTACTCAGTTGCTTGACGCCAAACTGTTTCAGTTTGAGGCTCAACACCTGATTGTGAGTCAAGAACAGTAACCGCACCGTCCAATACACGAAGAGAACGTTGTACTTCGATAGTGAAGTCCACGTGTCCTGGTGTGTCGATGATGTTTACGCGGTGGTTGTTCCATTGAGCCGTTGTCGCAGCAGATGTGATAGTGATACCACGTTCTTGCTCTTGCTCCATCCAGTCCATTTGTGACGCACCTTCGTGAGTTTCACCGATTTTGTGGATTTTACCAGTGTAGTAAAGAATACGCTCAGTAGTTGTTGTTTTACCGGCATCGACATGAGCCATGATACCGATATTACGAGTTTTTTCAAGTGAAAATTCGCGTGCCATGAGGTTTGTTTCTCCTATTTATTTTAATTTCTATTCTATTATAACACGATTTTAATAAAAACGGATAGGCAGGACCTACCCGTTCTCAATGTTTATCTTGTTTTTGTTGGTTTCAACTTGTGATATGGGAAGTTGAGTTGAACCTAAGAGCGGACCGAGCTCAATTGAACCCGGACTAAAAGCTCAAGTTAGCTGAGTTGAGCTCAAGCTAAAAGTCTGGAGAAAAAGATGAATCTCATTGGTTGCAATCGCAACCTGCTTTGATTCCCTATTTTCTCTGGAACTTTCTTAACGCTTTCGCATCCTATATTACCAACGGAAGTGTGCGAAGGCACGGTTAGCTTCAGCCATACGGTGAGTGTCTTCACGTTTCTTAACAGCTGCACCAGTGTTGTTAGCAGCATCCAAGATTTCTTTTGCAAGACGGTCTTGCATTGTGTGTTCACCACGAAGGCGAGCGATGGTTACCAACCAACGAAGTCCAAGTGTTGTACGACGTTCTGGACGAACTTCAACTGGGACTTGGTAGTTAGATCCACCAACACGACGTGCACGTACTTCAAGTACAGGCATGATGTTTTCCATAGCTGTTTCAAATACTTCAAGTGCATCGTTACCAGTAGCTTCTTTGATTTGCTCAAAAGCACCGTAAACGATTGAAGCAGCTGTACCACGTTTACCGTCAAGCATAACGCGGTTGATAAGACGAGTAACTAGTTGTGAATTGTAAAGCGGATCTGGCAATACATCACGTTTTGGAGCTCTATTTTTACGACTCATTTCTCTTTATCCCCTTTCCTTATGCTTTTGGACGTTTCGTACCGTATTTAGAACGGCCTTGTTTACGATCGTTAACACCTGCAGTATCAAGTGCACCACGGACGATATGGTAACGTACCCCTGGAAGGTCTTTTACACGTCCACCACGAAGAAGCACCACGCTGTGCTCTTGCAAGTTGTGTCCGATACCTGGGATGTAGGCAGTAACTTCGATAAGGTTGCTCAAACGTACACGAGCAAATTTACGAAGGGCAGAGTTAGGTTTTTTAGGTGTCATTGTTCCAACACGAGTTGCAACACCACGTTTTTGTGGTGAAGAAACGTTTGTTTGAACTTTTTTATGACTGTTGTAACCAACGTTCAAAGCTGGTGATTTAGATTTTTCTACTTTTGATTTACGCGGTTTGCGAACCAATTGGTTAATTGTAGGCATCTACATTCTCCTGTGTTTTTTTATTTTTGGTGATGATACACTTGGTGACAGCTACCATCTGTGTGTACTTTTGCAACATTTGTCAGCACGTCCCTGTACACTTTTGAGAGACCAAAAGTAAAAAGTACCGTCTATTATTATAACACAATTTTTCCTTCATTGTCAAGATATTTTTTCATTTTTATTCTGATCTTTTAACTCTTTGACACTGGCTTTCACTGCTTTTCTAAACAAAAAAAGGAGGCAATTTTGCCTCCTACATTCTAGTATGGATTTCCTTCAATTTAGCAATCATTTGAGTTGTTATCAAAGCCAACCAGATTCTTTTGCGATGTTGGCTGCCTCCGTCCGATTACTAGCATCTAGTTTCGAAAGAATATTAGTGACATAGTTTCGGACGGTTCCATTTGATAGATAAAGCTGATCTGCGATTTCTTGATTAGACAAGCCCTGAGCGATTCCCTTTAAAACAGCGATTTCTTGCTCTGTTAACGGATTGGGGTGCGCCATCATCACTTCCATCAATTCAGGCGAATATTCCTTGCGTCCTTCGAGAACAGTGTGCAAGGTTTGCATGAGGTCTGCAATGCTTCTTTCTTTTAAGACATAAGCATCCACTCCAGCCTTGACCGCACGTTCAAAATAGCCAGGGCGTTTGAAGGTCGTCACCACAACCACCTTTGTTTCTAGCTTTTCTGCTCGTATCCACTCCAAGACTTCGAGGCCTGTCTTAACAGGCATTTCTACGTCAAGAATGGCGATATCGACAGACTCTTTTTCTAAAAGTTGGATTGCTTCTTGGCCATCCTTGGCTTGTAGGACAGAATCTACATCTGGTTGAAAGGTAAGCAACTGGCACATAGCATCTCGCAACATACTTTGATCTTCTGCAACAAGTAATTTCATCTTAGTTTCTCTCCTTATAAGGTAGCCGAACCTGCACTTCAGTCGGATGTTTCTGACTGATCACCTTTACTTCTCCTGAAAAAGGAAGGACACGGTCTCGAATGGTATGGAGTTCATCCCCTTTTAGAGAAGCAAAGCCACAGCCATCATCTCTGACTGTTAAAATGAGTTCTTTCTCTGTCCGTTCTAATTTTAAGTAGGCTTTAGACGCTTTGGCGTGTTTGATGATATTGGTCACTAACTCAAGCAAAATCATGGAAGCTGTTGACTCCAATTCTTGAGTTAAGCTAGCTGTATCTAGTTGATTAGCTATTTCCACCTCAATTCCAGCAATTTCTAACATCTTTTTCACAGTCTCTAGTTCTGATGTCAGAGTTCTAGACTTAAGATTTTCCACAATGGTTCGAACTTCACGCATTGATTCTTTGCTAATTTGCTGTATTTCTCTTAATTCCTTTTCCACCTGTGGATAAGCCTGCATCTGAAGAAGTTGGAGGGCAAGGTCCGTCTTCACACTCAACATAGCAAAGGTATGACCTAGACTATCATGGAGATCCTGACCGATACGATTGCGTTCATTTTCAGCCAAGAAAAGATTAAGCTTAGCATTTTGTTTCATCTTTTCTTCTTTTATTTCCTCCGACACTCGAATTCGATAAAGACCAAAGGTCAGTGCATCGGAAAAGACAAAGGTCACCAAGAAAAAGAGGAGGTCCCAGGGACTAACATGATTGACCATATAGATTCCGGTCAGAATGAACGGTTGCAAGACAACAAAACTGACAAAACGCCAAGAGTGAAAAGAAATCTCATCCAGCTCATAAATAAGGAGATTGGATAAATAGAAGATAAACCAGGTGAAACCCGAACTCAGCCAAACCGATGTATAAAAAATGTAGGCAAGCATGATCCACCAAGCCATCCACAGCACAGTGCGACTCTGACTGGCTAAAACCGAATAGAAGGCAAGTACAAATAGTAGGGTCCATAGCAAGGTTAAAAGCGGGTAATCTCCAACGATAACACCCGCTATAGGAAAGATGATAAACACAATTGAAATATGAAACATATAATGAATGTTTTTAAATTTTTCCAACATAGATTTATTTTACCTCAATCCGTTTTTTCAGCTGGATTACCAGTACACCAAAGAAAACTGTATAACCTAGTACAACCAAGGCAGCAAGAATATTAAATTCGTGGTGCTCCAAATAAGTAGAGACAACCTGCATCAGTTGATAGGTTGGGGTCAGTTTTCCAATGGATTGGAGCCATTCTGGGAAGGAACTCAAAGGGAACCAGAGTCCACCTAGGACAGCCAAAGCAATATAGGCAATATTTCCAATAACCGTCATCAATTGAGCACTAGGAAGCAAGCTCACCAAGACCCCCATGCTGATAAAGACCACGCTTCCGACCAGCAACATAACTCCAATCACCAACCAGTCAATCCAAGGTAGAGTAACCCCGCGGACAAAATGACCTACTGAAAAGACAACTATAATTGATAACAAGAAAGTTAGCAGAGTGCTGAACAGTTTTGATACATAATATTCTACCATAGAAACAGGAGAATGTTGAATCAATTTTTGCCAGTTGTTCGTCTTATCAGACTCGAGTGTGCTTGGGATACTGAAAAAAGCACTTGACATGATACTAAAGAGCGTCATGGCAAAAAGATAGGCTTGAAGAGCAATTTCTGGAATATCTGACCCTAACATCATACCAGAAAAGATAAGGTAAAACACACTTGGAAGTCCGATGGATAGCAAGTAGTAGACTGCTTGCCGTTTCATCAGAATGATTTCCACTTTCATGAGACTTGTCATATTTTTCATCGTCAATCTCCTTTAGTCTTGAGTCGTTTCGAAGATACTGTCTAAGAGAGTTCGATTGCGAACTTCAATTTCTTCGATCATGCAGCCCTGTTCTTGCAAGACTTTCCATACCTGGCTGGCTTCTTTGGTTGTGAAGGAAAGAGCATTTTGCTTGATTTCAAGCTCTTGAATCTGGTCCAAAGTGCTGATAACTTCCTGATAAGTTAGTGGTACCGTAAAGTGTTTTTCTTGTTCTTCACCACGCATAGCATAAGGCGTCGTATCGCGAATCAATTCACCCTTGTGAAGGACCAAAATGCGGTCAGCCGTATGCTCTACCTCTTCGATATAGTGAGAAGAATAGACAATGGTGACACCATTTTGCTTTAACTGATTGACAATTTCCCAAAAATGCTGACGTGTAGAGGTATCCATTGCAGCAGTCGGCTCATCTAAAAATAGAATTTTTGGACGACCTATTAAAGACAACACAAAAGAGAACAAACGTTTTTGCCCACCAGACAGCTTGCCCGCTAACTGATTTTTCTGCTTGTCTGAGAATCTTAGCAAGTCATCAATTTCTTTGTCTGAAAGACTGTTTGGATAGATTGATTGAAAGAAGGATAAGAGTTCTTTCACTTTCAAGTCTTGAACCACCGTATTTTCTTGAGGCAAGACAGAAATAAACTGCTTTAATCGAGGATCTGTTGGCGCAAATCCTTGAATGGCGACCTGACCTGAGCTCATGAACTTGTCGCCCAAGAGACAATCAATCAAGGTTGTTTTTCCTGCTCCGTTAGGCCCGATCAAGGCGACACATTCACCATCGTTGATTTCAAAGGAGATGTTCCGCAAGATCTCCTTGTCTTTTATCTTCTTACTTAATTTCTCAACTTTAATCACAGTCATGAGATTCTCCTTTCAACCACTTCATTCCCATAGGGAAAACGACGAAAATCATAAATCCAAAACCCCAGGCACCACGAATGAATTGGCGAAACAAGGTTTGGTCAAACCAACCAGTAAACATTTCCACTAACCATACCAAGAGTGACAGGCCGATAAAGAAATAGATGATTGCTTTTTTCATTCCTCAAACTCCTTTTTCACATCTCTGACTAATTTCAAACCCTCTCTGACAAGCCAAGACATCATTCCAAAGCCAGCAAATAGCTCCCAAGGAAAATGATAGAAACCCTCGTCCAATCCTGAAAACATGAGATAGGTCATAACTCCTGCTGCTACTAAGCTCACTGCGACAATCATTTTATTTTTCATTTCTTCTTCCTCCATTTCATACTTCAATTATAGTCTTTTGAAGTTAGCGGAGCTAGATGCTTCTGTCACTAGGAAATATGACAAATGTCATAAAAAAAGAAAGCTGTAAAATCAACTTTCTTTTTTATCTATTAAATTTTATTCCACACTGAAAAGATATGGATATACAGGTTGTTGACCTTGGTGAATCTCTACTTCAACATCTTCAAATTCTTCTGCGATTTCTTGGGCAATTTCATTGGCAAGTTCTTCGCTTCCGTCTTCACCGACATAGAAAGTCACGATTTCACTATCTTCGTTCAACATATGTTTCAATGTTTCTGTCAAGGTTTGGTGCATGTCAGGATTTGACACAAGGATTTTCCCATCGACCATACCAAGATTGTCATTTTCATGAATCTCTAAGCCATCAATCGTTGTATCACGAACGGCTGTTGTTACACTACCGCTGATAACATCACCAAGGGCTGCAGTCATACGTTCTTTGTTTTCTTCGATTGATTTGCTTGGATCAAAGGCAAGAAGACTGGTCAACCCTTGAGGAATTGTGCGTGCTTCTACCACAACAGCAGGTTGTTCAAGCACTTCAGCCGCAGATTGAGCTGCCATAAAGATATTTTTGTTGTTTGGCAAGAAGATAATGTTGCGAGCATTGACCTGTTCAACAGCCTTGATAAAGTCTTCTGTTGAAGGGTTCATTGTCTGACCACCTTCGATGACATAATCCACACCTTGGGCACGGAAGATATCTGCTAAACCTTGACCAGCTACTACTGCGATAAGGGCATACTCTTTTGTTTCAACAGGCTTGTTGCCTTGAGTTGCTTCTTTTTCAACTTGCGCTTCGTGTTGATTACGCATGTTGTCCACTTTTACTTTGATCAAGCTACCATATTTGAGACCTTCTTGCATGACAAGACCTGGATCTTCTGTATGGACGTGAACTTTGACGATTTCATCATCATTGACAACAAGGAGCGAGTCACCGAGTTCATTCAAGTAGTTACGGAATTCATCGTAGTCAAAGTCCTTAGAATAAGTTGGACCTTGTTTGAGAGCTACCATAATCTCTGTACAGTAACCAAAGGTAATATCCTCAGTTGCAACATGTCCAGCCACAGACTTATGGTGCTCTGCATTGATCATTTCACTCATGTTAGCAGGAGTCGCTACAAAGTCTTCAGAAGCACTGTATTCACCAGTAAGAGCTGAAAGGAATCCTTCGTAGATGAAGACCAAACCTTGACCACCTGAGTCTACCACACCAACTTCCTTAAGGACTGGAAGCATTTCTGGTGTCTTAGCCAAAGCTGCTTTTGCACCTTCCAAGGCTGCACGCATGACCTCAACAGCATCATCTGTCTCCTCGGCTTTTTTCTTAGCCCCAATAGCCGCTCCACGAGAAACAGTCAAAATGGTCCCTTCAACTGGTTTCATAACCGCTTTATAAGCTACTTCGACACCGGATTGGAAGGCAAGAGCCAAGTCTTGACCTGTTAATTCATCTTTTTCCTTGATAGCCTGAGAGAAGCCACGGAAGAGCTGAGAAGTGATAACCCCTGAGTTCCCACGCGCACCCATCAAGAGACCTTTAGCAAGAATGCTCGCTACTTCTCCAACTGTAGAAGCAGGCTTGTCTGCTACTTCTTTCGCACCATTTTCAATGGTCATTCCCATGTTTGTCCCAGTATCTCCATCTGGAACTGGAAAGACGTTCAATGAATTGACATATTCTGCTTGCTTATTCAAACGAGTTGATGCAGCCTGCACCATCTCTTGGAATAAACTGGTAGTAATTTTTGACACGATTATTCTCCTACAACTTTGATATTTTGAATGTAGACATTCACAGTCTGAGCAGTAATTCCTAGTTGATTTTCTAGACTAAAACGAACACGCTCTTGAATGTTTTTTGACACTTCGCTTATCTTTATTCCGTAGCTCAACACGGTATAAACATCAACTGCGATGCTACCATCTTCGGCTGCCTTCACGACAACACCCTTAGAATAATTTTCCTTACCAAGGAGGGCTTGGAAATTGTCTTTGAGGGCATTTTTACTAGCCATACCGACCACTCCAAAAATCTCAGTTGCGGCACCACCTACTACGGTTGCAATCACTTCATCTGTCAGTTCGATTTGACCATCTTTTGTATTAATTTTTACAGTCATTTTTTTTACCTCAACTAGTTGATACTCTATTTTATCATATTTCAGCCCAAGTGTAAAAGCAGAATGCTGTATCGGCGGATATTTACTCTATTTTTCAAATGGTTTTATCTCTAGAGCAAAAGAAAAAGACCTAAGCGGTCTTTTCATTTTTATTAAACGCGTTCAACTTTACCTGATTTCAAAGCACGAGCTGAAGCCCAAACTTTTTTAGGTTTACCATCGATAAGAACAGTAACTTTTTGAAGGTTTGGTTTTACGGCACGTTTTGTTTGGTTCATCGCGTGTGAACGGTTGTTTCCTGATACAGTCTTACGACCTGTAAAGTAACATACTTTAGCCATTGTGTTTTCCTCCTATTAGATCTAATATAGCGGATGTGCTAGCACCACATACCGTACTATGTTATCACACTTTCTCTATTTTGGCAAGGAAATTAGGAGACTTTTTTTATTTAACGTAAACAACTCCAAGTTTACCAAAGGCTACTTCTCCACGGATAATCAAGGTTTTGTTTGTTGGCGCTACAGGAGCGTCTGCCTTAGCTGCACCAAAGGAGGTTTCTACTTTCAAATCTACACGCCAGTGTTGTGGGACATAGACTGTTGCATTACCAAAAGCCACTTCGATATTCAAAGTAGCAAAATCACCTAACATCTCTGCGTTATCATAGTAGATTTTTGCATCTCCAAAAGCGACTTCAACTTGGTCATCTACAATATCTTGATCTTGCTTATAGAAAGTACCGCTTCCAAATACGACTTCCTTATCCGTAATGACTGTTTTTTCTCCATTGTACCACCATTTTTTTTCATGCCAGAACTTACTTGAATGTGTCAGATAACCAACACCGAGTACTACCAAGATGCTAGCCCAGATGAGAGAATGATTTGTAACTGGCAACAAGTCATAAGCGTAATTTGCAATGATGAGCGCCAGTAAACCTGTAAAAACTGCCGAAGTTAGATGGCGTCTAAGGATGGACTCAATGGACTTATAAGCAAAAAAAACAATTCCTAGCAAAGGCCATATCTTACCATCCAAAGAAGGAATGCCAAAATTTCCTTGCAGCAAGATCCAGGCTGCTAAAATCAATAAAACAATACCAAATGCTTTCTTTTTCATGTCTTTTACCTCATGTTTCTTAGATTTTCTTTTAGGAGGGATTGGTAATGCCGTGAGACATGAACCTCCTTGTGCGTCTGATAAAAGGAAATGGTGCCCGTTCCTGAAAAGGACTTGTCCACCGAGTATATCTGACGGATGTTTGTGATCGTTGACTTGGACACTCGACTAAAATAGCGAGGTAAGATGGACTCCAACTCATAGAGTTTGAGACGTACCTCATAGGCTTCCTTCTGGGTATGAGCGTAAATCTTGCTCCCTTCTGTTTCAAAGAAGAGAATTTCTGACAGGTCTAGATAATATTCACCTGTCCCCTTGTAAAAAGTCAACCTCGGAGCCTTTGACTCTTGCAAAAGTCGTTGCAAATCTGCAATTTCATCTGTCAAAGTGGGTGTCTTGATGACAATTTCAGTCTCCTCTAAATTGTCGTCAATCTCAATTCGTAACTTCATCACATCTCCTTTCTGACTCTACTATATCAAAGCTAAGTTAGGAATACAAGGGTAAAAAAGCAAGTGGTCAATATGAAGCAGTAAGTGGTTGTAGGACCAGCCTAACTTACATGTCAGAATAGGAAGAAAAGGAACCCCCACAACAGACCGCAGACATAGCCAACCAAGACGTCCTTTGGATAATGCACACCACCTAATACTCGGACCAAGGCTAAGACTCCTGAGCAAATAAGCAAGATCATTCCGATCAAAGTCCAAGCATGGAAATAGGCCATGGAGATGATAGTTGCCGAAAAGACATGACGACTAGGCATAGACTGTCCCGAACTATCCTTTTCAAGCAGGGGACGGATATCCCAAGTTTCGTAGGGGCGTGGGTGATTGATTTTCTTACGAAAAAGAGACAAGATCACAAAACCTGATGCAGGAATAAGCACATAAACCTCAACTTGCTGACCCAGTCCTAGTTTCAGGTAAGTGGTGACTAGCAAAATCAGATAGACCAAGGGCATGGCGACTGTCATCAAGCGATTAAAACTGCGTAACAGAAATAGAAGGGTGGGATGGCTGGTGAGCCTAGAGTTGATATTTCGATACCATTCTTGATAATTTTTCATTAAATTTCTCATTCATTACCTTGTTTTTGTCTACAGGTGAGACGTTTGTCTTCTAGTATAGTCCAGAAAAAGAAGGCCGTCAAGCCTTCTTTTGTTTTATTCTTCTGCTTCGTCTTCTGTAAATTGACTATTGTACAAGTCAGCGTAGAAGCCACCTTGCGCCATCAGCTCCTCATGGTTTCCTTGTTCGATGATATTGCCATCTTTCATGACAAGAATCAAATCTGCATTACGGATAGTTGACAAGCGGTGGGCGATGACAAAGGAAGTTCTACCCTCCATCAAACGGTCCATGGCTTTCTGAATCAATTCCTCTGTACGTGTGTCAACTGAGGATGTCGCTTCATCCAAAATCAAGAGCGGTGCGTCCTTCAGCAAAGCACGAGCAATGGTTAAGAGTTGTTTTTGTCCGACAGACAAGGTCACTGTATCGTCCAAGATAGTGTCATAACCGTCTGGCAAAGTCATGATAAAGTGGTGGATTCCCACAGCCTTGCTGGCTTCCATCATCCGCTCATCGCTGATGCCTGTTTGATTGTAGATGAGATTATCTCGAATGGTTCCTTCAAAGAGCCAAGTATCTTGCAAGACCATTGAAAAGGCATCGTGTACTTCTGAGCGCTTCATATCCTTGGTATCGACACCATCGATACGGATACTTCCCTTATCAATCTCATAGAACTTCATCAAAAGATTGACAATGGTTGTCTTACCAGCTCCAGTCGGTCCAACGATTGCGACCTTTTGACCTGCATGAGCTGTTGCAGAAAAGTCATGGATGATGGTGCGCTCTGGTGTATAACCAAAGGACACATGATCAAAGACCACTTCCCCTTTCATGTCAGTCAATTGTCTTTCCTTATGGGATTCATCCTGCATCTCAGCTTCACCTAGAAATTCAAAGACACGTCCCATGGCTGCACTCGCTTGTTGTAAGTTTGTAATCCCTTGAGCAATCTGTGACAGAGGTTGGGAGAAGGTCCGAACATAGACCATAAAGGCTACAATGATCCCTATAGTGATATGTCCTTCTAACGCCAGCGCGGCCCCAACGATGATGACCAACACATAACTAAAGTTCCCAACAAAGATCATGGCTGGCATCATGATACCTGAGATAAATTGAGATTTCCAGATACTGTCGTGCAAGTCTTGGTTTAAACCTGCAAATCTCGCTTTGGAAGTATCTACTGCGTTGTAGCTAGTCACTACATTATGGCCAGAGTACATTTCTTCTACGTAACCATTGACGGCCGCTAGATTATTTTGTTGGGCTTTAAAATAACCCTGTGACTTGGCCATAATTACGGAAACTGCCGCAAAACCAACAAGGGTTGATACAACGGTTACCAGTGCCAAAATCCAGTTCATCCCAAACATGGTCACCAAGACAGCAATTAGTAGAAAAACAGATGAAAGAACTGTCCCTAGACTTTGGTTGAGAGATTGCGCCGCCGTATCCACATCATTGGTTACACGAGATAGAGTGTCCCCTTGAGAATGGCGATCAAAATAAGCAAGAGGTAAACGATTGATCTTTTCAGCGATTGCTGTCCGCAAGCGTTTTGAAAAATGTTGGATACTTGTTGAAAAGATATAGGCCTGTGTATAATTAAGGATAGCTCCAAACACATAGAGAATCACTAAAAAGCTAGCAATACTTGAAACAGCCTCTAGGTCAATTCCCGTCATCAAACCATCTGAAATCAAGTTGGTAATTTCTTTAATCTTGGTTGGTCCATAAACAGTGATGATGCTTGAACATACAGCTGCTACAATCGCTACTAGTAGGGGAAGTTGGAGACCTGCTAGAAAAGGTTTATAATATTTCCAAAAAGACATTTTCTTATTTTCCATGTTCCAATTCCTCCTTCGATAGTTGTGAGTAGGCAATTTCTTGGTAGACTTCGTTGGTAGCTAGAAGTTCCTTGTGGGTGCCTTGCCCCACGACTTTTCCTTGATCCAAAACTAAGATCAGGTCAGCATCCATAATGGTAGAAATCCGCTGCGCTACGATAAGTTTGGTCATGGATTTTGTTTTCTCAGCTAGCTCTTGGCGCAGGACACGATCTGTCTTGTAGTCCAAGGCTGAGAAAGAGTCATCAAAGATGAGAATCTCTGGTTTACGAGCCAAGGCGCGCGCAATGGCCAAACGCTGTCTTTGACCTCCTGAGAAGTTGGTTCCGCCTTGGGCTACTTCTGATGCAAGACCTGCTTCCTTATCCTCGATAAAGGTTTTAGACTGGGCCAATTCTAGAGCTTGCCACATAGCAGCTTCGCTTAGAGGAGTTTCTTTGCTCTTACCAAAGTCTAAGTTCCCCTTGACATCTCCAGAGAAGAGCACAGCTTTTTGTGGAATATAGCCGACCTTATTGCGCAAATCTTCCAAGTCATAATCTTGCACATTAACTCCGTCCACTAGGATTTCTCCATCTGAAACGTCGTAAAAACGTGGCAAGAGGTTGACTAGGGTGGACTTACCTGATCCAGTCGATCCGATGAAGGCCACGGTTTGACCCGCTTCTGCTTTGAAAGTGACATGTTCCACGACTGCTTCAGAGTTTTTAGAGTAGCGGAAAGTCACATCACGAAATTCCACTTGCCCTTGAACTGAAGGGTCCGCTGTCTGTGCTTGACTAGGATTTTCAATAGAAGAATGCAAATCCAATACTTGATTGATACGTCCTGCCGAAACCAAGGTACGAGGAAGAACGATGAAGAGTGCTCCCATGAGAAGGAAGCCCATCACGACCTGCATGGCATAAGACATGAAGACCACCATATCACTAAAGAGTGGTAGACGGTCTGTCAAATTTGCGTCATTGATGATATAGGCTCCAATCCAGTAGATAGCTAGACTCAAGCCACTCGAAATCGCCATCATAATAGGATTTATAATCGCCATCAAACGGGTGACAAAGAGATTGAGACGGGTGACTTCAGTATTAGCTTCCTCAAATTTCTTATCTTGGTAATCCTCGGCATTGTATGCGCGAACAACTCGAATCCCAGTCAAACTTTCACGAGTGATACTATTGAGTTTATCTGTCAATTTTTGGATGACCGATTGTTTTGGAAAGGCCAGAGTCATAAGAACGGTGGTCATCAAGACATTCACAATAACAGCCACAACGACCGCCCAGAGCCAGTATTCCGATTTCCCAAGGATTTTTCCAATGGCCCAGATAGCCATAATTGGCCCACGAGTAACCACCTGCAAGCCCATGGTAAAGAGCATCTGTACCTGGGTAATATCATTGGTCGTCCGAGTCAAAAGACTTGGGATTGAAAAGCGCTTGATTTCTGTCTGCGAAAAATCTAAAACGCGATGAAATACGTCTCTACGTAGATGGGTTGTATAGGATGCTGCAACACGAGCAGCAAAGAAACCCACCATAACAGATGAAAAGAAAGCCAATAAAGACAAACCAATCATCTTCGCAGCTGGTGACCAGAGTTCACCCAACTGCGTTCCAGAAGTTCCCAGTAATTCTGTAATTTGCGAAATATAAGTCGGCACCTCTAACTCTAGATAGACCGAGAAACAAGTGAAAAGAATCGCAAGGACAATCATCCCCCACTCTTTTCCTGTAATACGTTTAGCGAGTTTCTTCATTCTCTCCTCCTATCTTCTCAACATTTTCTTGCAACTGACAGAGGACCTTTTCAAAGATTGCCAAGTCTGACTTTGAAACACCCTCTAGCAGACTCTGATTGATCCGATCAAAAAAGGCCTTAACTTCTTGCATCTGCGAACGCGATTTATCCGTCAAGCGAACAAACTTTGCCCGCTTATCACTCGGGCTGGCCTCTAGTTCAACCAAACCATTTTGTACCATGCGCTTGACTAGATTACTCGCAACAGATTTAGTAATATTGAGTTCCTGCTCGATATCCTTAATTAAGACCAGATTTTCAGACTGTTCTTGGCAATCTAAAAAACGCAGAACCTGCCCCTGCGGTCCACCCATAAATTCAAGGCCACATCGCTTGGCTTCTTTCTGTATCATCAGATGAGCCTGGTATCCAAAACGTTTAAACATCAACATCGGCTTGTCCATGATTGCTCCTTTCTCACGATTAAATATAGTTCTCTGGAGAACTAATTACGTTTCCATGAGAACTATTTTATCACTTTCAGAAGAGATGTCAAGAAAAAAGTTTCCTAGAGAACTATTTTAGTCTGAATTGACATTGGAGAATATTTTCTCTATAATAAGCACTAGCTACCGTGGATAGGAATCCATTCACTTGATGAAGGGAGAAAACGTTCAAATGAAACCAGAAGAACAAAAAGTTTTAGGGATTTTAGCAACCATTTTTGGAGCCATCGCACTTTTAGGATCTTGGATCCCGTTTATTAACTATCTATCGTTTTTCATCGCTATTGTCGCGTTGATCTTAGGTATTATCGGACTTATTGCCAATCTCAAAAAACGGAAAACAATGGCCATTATCGGAACATCCTTGTCAATTGCTTCTATTATACTCTTCCTTACGACCCAGATGTTGTATGCTAATGTCTACAAAGAATTTGTCAGAGAGTTTAACCGTTCCTATAGAGAAGCTAGCTCCTCAATGGAACGCGACTTGACAGATGATACCATTGATTCACTCCCTGAAGAGGAGGAAGAAGACGATACCTTCACTTGGACCCAAGAACAGTTCGACGCTTTAATCGAAGGTGACCTTGATAACAAAGGAAAAGGTGGTACCAATTACAAGGATATTATCAAAAAACACGGACTACCAGACTCCGAGTTTGACTCCACTATTGGGGGATATGATACGAGAAAAATCACCTATATCTCTATTGGTGACAATATCAAGACTGTTACCTTAACTTTTGCAAAACAGGACAATGGACAGCTCTTACTAATTCATAAAATGGCTTTGGGCCTAGGAGAAAGCCAACAGCAAAGAGATTCTGGTTCCAGAATCTAATCTCAAATATAAAAAGCGAACAGCTAGCAAGTCTGTTCGCTTTTTTATTAGAATCCATCTACGTTTGTGTAGATCTTTTGGACGTCCTCATCATCTTCAAGAACGCTGTAAAGTTTTTCAAAGGTTTCAAGGTCTTCACCTGACAACTCAACTTCTGATTGAGGAATCATTTCCAGTTCAGTTACTTGGAATTCTTCGATACCAGACTCACGCAAAGCAACGATGGCCTTGTGAAGGTCAGTTGGAGCTGTGTAAACAGTGATTGTTCCTTCTTCTGCTTCTACATCATCCACATCAATGTCTGCTTCAAGCAAAAGCTCAAAGATAGCATCCGCATCATCACCAGCAAATACGATCACACCCTTGTTGTCAAAGAGGTAAGAAACAGAACCTGAAGCTCCCATGTTACCGCCATTTTTACCAAAAGCAGCACGAACGTTCGCAGCTGTACGGTTGACGTTTGAAGTCAAGGTATCCACAATCAGCATAGAACCATTTGGTCCAAATCCTTCGTAACGTCCTTCTGTAAAGGTTTCGTCTGTGTTTCCTTTTGCCTTATCGATAGCCTTATCAATAACGTGTTTTGGCACTTGCGCTTGTTTAGCACGATCGATAACGAATTTCAAAGCAGTATTTGATTCTGGATCTGGTTCCCCTTTTTTAGCTGCTACATAGATTTCTACACCAAATTTTGCATATACTTTAGAGTTAGCTCCATCTTTAGCCGTTTTCTTGGCTACGATATTGGCCCATTTACGTCCCATTAGGAATCTCCTTTTTTCACATTTTAATCTTTCTTATTATAACACAAGTCTAGCTGATTTTCACTAGAGGAAATGGATTTTCTTTTGCAAAGCAAGCTAGGCTTTGCCTCCGACTGCCACGATTTTCTTGCCTTCTTTTATCCAAGGGTGTCGGGAAAGGGAGAAGTAAAGTTGGACAGTCATCACAACCCAGAGTAGCGGTTCACAGAGAATAACACCTGTATAGCCTGTCCAAGGAATAATCCAAGCTACGAAAATAATTTTCCCAAACAATTCTATAAAGCTAGATATAAGTGGCAAAAGTTTTTGGCCTAGTCCCTGCAAACTATTTCTATAAATCAATAAAAGGCTTAAAAATGGATAGAATACCGAACTGATACGTAAGTACAAGGTCCCGTTTTCTACCAAATAGCTGTCTGTCGAACTCGCCAAGAAAGAGACTAGGCTAGGACTGGCAAAAAATAGGAAAATACAGGCAAAGGCTGCCCAAGACATACTCAAATAGCTCCCTAAACGAAGGCCTTGGACAATACGTTCGGGACGTTTCGCCCCAAAGTTTTGAGAGATAAAAGTCGTCATCGATGCTGAAATAGCCGTCATTGGCAGCAAGGCAAAGGCCATGATTCTGCGCGCTGCCGTTTGAGCACTGATAATGACTGCACCAAAACTATTGACAGAGGATTGCAAAATGACACTTCCGATAGAGACGATTGACCCCATCAGACCCATGGCTAGCCCCTGCTCCAAGAGATCAACATAGAGAGACTTATTCCATTTGAAATGTTTGAGACCCGGAAGAAGCTCTGGAACACTCTTACGGATATAATAAAAGCAGAGAACAGCTGATAAGCCTTGCGAGATGATGGTAGCAAGCCCCGCAGATTGAACTCCCAGATGCAGTTGCGTAATGAAATAGAGATCCAGAACCACATTGACCAAGGCAGAAAAAATCAGAAATCCAAGAGCTGCTAGACTGTCTCCAATGGACCGCAACAAACCTGCAAAGAGATTATAGGCAAAGCTGACGCCTACACAGGTCACAATCATAGAAATATATTGATAGGACTGAGGAAGGATTTCTGCAGGAGTATCTAAATATTGCAAGAGTGGATACAGACCGACAAATCCCATCAGCATGACCACAATGCTCAAAAGAGCACCTAAAATCCAGGTAGCTGCTACTGCTTCCTTGATCTTTGTAAAATTCCGAGCCCCATAATAGCGGGCAATGACGATCCCCATGCCATTGCCAACACCAAGCGTAAAGCCTATAATCAAGTCAAAAATGGCAGTTGTCGCCCCTACTGCTGCCAAGGAATCTTGACCAAGAAATCGTCCAACAATCAAGACGTCAGCTGTATTATAGAGCTGTTGGAAAATATTTGACAGCAAGATTGGAAAGGCAAAGCTTAACAGCGCAGGAAGAATAGGACCATGTATCAAGTCCACGGATCGTTTCTTATTCATAAAGCTATTATATCAGCTTTCTAAAGGAGCGACAAGGCTCTATCACTAAGTTTGCAATCAATTGCTTACAGAGAGACAATTTGCTATAATCAAGAAAAGGAGGTCATTTATGAATTTGACCAGTCAATTAATAACCGATGCATTTCCCGATCTGGATAAGGTTGAAAAGCTAAACAAGGAAGCTTTCCCCAAGGAAGAACGAGTCCCTCTATCCGAGTTCTTGCGCTATCAGGACCGAGAAGACGCTCACTTTTTTGCCTTTTATAACCAAGAAGAGTTTGTCGGCTTTGCTTTTGCCATCTCCAATCAAAAAGCTTTTTATATCAGCTTTTTTGCCATCATGCCTCACTTAAGAAGTCATGGGTATGGGAAGGAAATTATCGACAAACTAACTGATTTTTACCAGCGAACCATGTTGCTTGAAGTAGAGCGACTGGATGAAGAATGCGATAACTTGGAACAAAGAAAAGCTCGTATGAGCTTCTATCAACAAAATGGCTTCAAAACAGCTAACGCTTTTCTAGAGTATGATGGCTTGAGTTTTGAAATTCTCTACCGCGGTGACCATTTCGACGAGGAAGCCTATCGCGACATCTTCCAAAAATTACAAGATGAACATTATTTTGACTTTCACATCAAATACAGGCGCTTTAGTGATCATTAGTTGTTTCAAGGAAGAGAAATCTAGAGAGTTTTCTCACGATAAAAACGCATAATACCAAGGTTCTGAATACCTGATATTATGCGTTTTTATGATTTTGAAAACTTTCCCTAGTTTTATCTTTAATCTTCAATTTCGATTTCAAGTCCATCACCTAGGTCAAGCGTCACTTCTTGGTTAGGTGCCAAATCTTCAGCGACAGAAGTAGGAGTGGATCCCTCTTCATCTTCAATCAAACCATATTGAACACGAACCTGATGGTCAATCTCATCAAAAATCTCTGGGTGATCTGCCAAGTATTTCTTAGCATTCTCCGATCCTTGCCCGATTTTTTCACCCTTGTAAGAGTACCATGCTCCTGCTTTTTGGATGATATCGAGATCACTTGCGATCTTCAAGAGTTCACCAGTCTTAGAAATCCCTTCTCCGTACATGATTTCAACGAAGGCTTCCTTAAATGGTGGAGCCACCTTGTTTTTCACGACCTTGATCTTGGTTTCTTTACCGACATTGGTATCTTTTTGGTCACCAGTTCCTTTGATTTGTGTGCTTCCACGAACATCCAAACGGACTGAAGCGTAGAATTTCAGAGCACGTCCACCAGGTGTTGTTTCTGGATTTCCAAACATAACCCCAACTTTTTCACGCAACTGGTTGATAAAGATGGCAATTGTTTTGGTTTTATTGATAGAAGCACCAAGTTTACGCATGGCCTGGCTCATCATACGAGCCTGCAAACCAACGTGGCTATCTCCAATATCCCCATCAATTTCTGCACGAGGTACAAGGGCCGCAACTGAGTCGATAACGACAAGGTCAACTGCACCTGAGTCAATCAATTTTCCAGCAATTTCAAGACCTTGCTCTCCTGAGTCTGGTTGTGACAAGAGCAATTCGTCAATGTTCACACCAAGGGCTGCAGCATAGGCTGGGTCAAGAGCATGTTCCGCATCGATAAAGGCTGCAATACCACCTTCTTTCTGTGCTTGCGCGACAGCATGAAGGGCAACCGTTGTCTTACCAGAAGACTCTGGTCCATAGATTTCGATGATGCGTCCCTTAGGATAACCACCTGAACCAAGAGCAATGTCAAGAGCCAAGGACCCTGAACTCATGACTTGCACTTTTTGCTCCGCGCGCTCACCCAAACGCATGATTGATCCCTTACCAAAGTCTTTCTCAATCAATTTAAGAGCATCGTTCAAGGCTTTTTCACGATCCGCTCCAAACTTTTTTGAAATTTCATCTAATTTTTTTGGTTTTTTCGCCATTCTGTTCTCCTATATTCTACTGGTCCTTAGACCTATCTACTATTATATCAAAATTTAGTCACTTAATAAAGCCTTACGAGCTAGGTTAAAGGCATGCATAACCGCGATGTGACGTACATCTGCTCGACTCCGTCCTGCGATATTAGCCTTGATGACCTCTGTCCCTTTTGCATGTGCCAGTCCAATAAAAACTGTGCCGGCGGGATGCCCCTCTAGGCTATCTGGCCCAGCTACACCTGTCAGACTGACTCCATAATCAGACTGAGTCTTGAGCCGTGCCTGCTCTGCCATTTTTCGAGCCGTAAACTCAGAAACGACCCCGTGTTCTTTTAGCTCTTGCTCGGAAATATCCAACATCTTGGACTTTTCTTCTAGGCTGTAAGTGACAAAACCGCCATTAAAGATGGCTGAAACGCCCGAAAAGTCTGCTAATGTCGCTTGAAAGAGACCAGCCGTCAAGCTTTCTGCCGCAGTAATGCTTTTCTGTCTCTTCTTTAGCTCTTCTACAACGACACTTGCGAGACTGGTTTCTTCCCCATATCCATAACAGATGTCTCGTAAAGAAATTCCCTCAAAAGTTTGGCGACTCAAGATTTGATTTTCTAGGATGTCCAGTGCTTGATCAGCCTTTTCTTGACTGACTGCTTTTGTAGACAGGCGCAAGGTCACTTCTCCCGTCTTGGCATACGGCGCCAAAGTCGGATCTGTTTGATGGTCAATCAAGTCCGCCAAAATGGTCACCAACTGACTCTCCCCAATTCCAAAGAAACGGAGCACTCGTGAGTATAACTTGGTACCAGTCATTAACTTGGGTAAGAGTTGATTTAAGACCATGGGTTTCAACTCACTTGGTGGTCCTGGAAGGACCACGTAGGTCACGCCATCCACTTCCGACACCCCTCCGACTGCTAAACCTGTTTCATTTGGCAGTGGAGTTGCCCCTTCTACAATTTGGGCTTGGCGCTCATTATTCGGTGTCCGAGCATAGTCAGGTCTATGAGCAAAGAAGATATCCAGTTTCTCTTGCGCTTGAGGGTCAAACACTAGATTTTTTCCTAAAAATTTTGCCAGAGTTTGTTTGGTCAAATCATCCTCAGTTGGTCCCAAGCCCCCTGTCAAAATCACAAGATTGCTACGTTGACTCGCAATCTCCAGCAAGGACAAAAGACGAGCTTCATTGTCTCCAACAGCTGTTTGGAAGTAGACATCTACCCCGATTTCGGCTAGTTTCTCTGATAAAAACTGAGCATTGGTATTGACAATCTGCCCTGTTAAAATTTCTGTTCCAACAGCAATAATTTCTGCTTTCATGTTTCCTCCTACTTATCTATTCGAATTCTTTTTGAAAAAATCGCAGGAAATTTCCCACGATTTGATTCTTTTCTTATTCTGCTTCTTCGTTTGAAGCGTTTGTACTGGTTGAAGGCGCTGTCCGACCAAAGGCTGTTTCGTACAGTACCGCATTGGTTTCCAATTCTGTCACTGGCTCTTTACCTAGTGAACTACGCAAGAGATTTTGCATTTCGAGCATATGTTCTGAAGTGACAATCTGATAAGAAATTCCCTGTAGCTCAGCATCTTCCCCACGCAATTGATGCGTTTCGATATTCTTGAAGGAATCTTGATAGCCGAGCAATTGTGGAATGCTCTTAGCTGACAAGTCCACATTGGTCTGCATGTTATCACTCAAAGCTTTGAGGATACCTTGATAATGGCTCACACTGTTTAGGCTCAAAACCTTCTCAACGATTTTTTGAATGACTTCACGTTGACGTTTTTGACGACCATAGTCTCCTTCTGGGTCTTGGTAACGCATCCGTGAATACACCAGAGCTTCCTCACCATTCAAGGTTTGTTCTCCAACACCGATGGAAATCTTATTAAACTCCTCTTGGTCAGCAATCGAAATTGGGAAACCGAGTGTATTGTTGACGGTGATTCCACCAACTGCATCCACCAATTGTTGAAGGCCTTGCATGTTGACCATTACATAGCGGTCAATGTGGATATTCATCATCTTTTGAATAGTAGAAATTGCAAGCTCCGCACCGCCATTGGCATAGGCCGCATTGAGTTTGGCTTCCTGAACTTGGCCATTTCCACTCTCGATCTTGGTCAGAATATCCCGTTCCAAACTCATCATAGTGGTTTTCTTTGTTTTTGGATTAACCGTCAAGAGAATCATGGAATCACTATTCCCTGCCCACGGATCTGTACGTTCCGAATTTCCCGTATCTACCCCCATCAGGAGAATCGTTAAAGGCTCAGTTGCTTCGATAACGTTGGTTTCTTCACCGATTTTTTTGTAAGTTTTTTGACTCAGGGTTGCAGTCCCCTGCTGATAGATTGTGTAGGCATAAATTCCTACACCTACAACTGTTACTGCCAGAAAACCTAGCACCATTCCAATTAATTTTTTGATCATCTTGTTATTCATCTATCAATTTGCCCATCAGACAAACATCTAAAAATATCCCTTCTGCTAAATAGGCCCCTCTTTCTTGTAAGCCTTCTGTGATAAATCCCATTTTTGAATAGAGGTGGATAGCAGCCTCATTTCGTTTTTGTACACTGAGTTGCAAGCGGCGCAAGACGCCACTGGCTTTAGCCCACTCAATGCCTTCTTCTAGAAGTATTGTAGCCAATCCTTGGTTCCAGAATTTCTTTCGAACCGCTAAAAAAACATCTCCAATATGCCGAACCCTTAAATGTTGATCCGCTGTGATATTTAAGACACCCGCAATCTCATCATTCAGTAAGGCGAGGAGAGTAATTTGATTCTCCGATGCAGCTTGCTTTTCGATAAAAAGAGCTATTTCAGAAGCTGTCATCATGATACCATTTTTATCTAGGCTAGTGAAGTCTGTCTCTTGACCGACACAATCTAAAAATGCAATCAAAGCTATAGCATCTGAAGTCTCTGCCTCACGAATGCACAACTCATACTCCATCCTGAAGCTCCTTGATGAGTTGTTCAGCCCGAGGGCCATGAGCTGTAAAATGAAGGCAACGACCCTCATCTTCTTTCAAAATTTCCAACTCCAAGTAAGAATCTGGTAAAGCCTCACCCAAAAGATGCCCCCACTCAATAACAGTCACACCGCCACCAAAGAGAAACTCATCCAAGTCAATAGAATCAGCATCTCCTTCGATACGGTAGACATCTAAGTGGTAAAGCGGCAGACGCCCTTCATACTCTCTGACAATAGTATAAGTTGGACTTTTAATCATCTGACGGATATCCAAACCCTTGGCAAGGCCTTTTGTAAAGGTTGTTTTACCCGCACCCAACTCTCCAGTCAAGATCAGAACATCGTCTTTTTGAAGCAAGTGACCTAATCTTTCTCCGAGAGCTAGAAGCTCTTCTTCATTTTTTATGTACATATTACTATTATACCAAAAAGTTTCCTTTTGTGTGAATTTTCTTTATAGACTTACTATGCTAAATTTACAGTTCTCCTTCCCTTTCTTAGAAAAAGGTAAAAATACAAATAACAAATAAAACATCGCGAATCACATGTCCGTAAAATGAAATTTCCCTTTGCACGGATTTGGGAAAGAGGAAACGCGCACATAAAAAACCGAGACCAATATAAAGGAGAATGGAAGAGATTGTTACGGGATTTCTCAAGAAAATAATCGTGCCTAAAACGGAAATCACAACCGTTCTCTTCTTGTTGAGATGGTTGTCCATATCCCGAATATATTTATCAAAAGGTAAGAAAATCCATAGATCTACTCCCAGCAAGAAAAAGAATGACGGCAGAAAGAGGTCAACCAGATCCTGCTGCAATTTGCTAGTGGTTTGGATGCTTTCTGTGAGAACCAGACAGGTTGCCAGAAGATTGACTACTAAAAGAAGGCTATAAACAAGGCTTACTTTCTTTTGAACACGCAAAATACTATGACTTTTCTGACCCAAGGTATGGAAGTAATTAATCCCAGCACAAAAGCCTGAAACTCCCACTATGAGAATTAAAAAATAGACATTTCCTTCTCTTAAGGATAAAAATGATTCTTTCCACAATAAACAACTTCCAAATAAAATTTGAGCGACAGCTAATAATAATAAAACACGAATTGATTTCATCATTTCCTTTTCTTCCTCCGTATAAGAAATTATACTCTGACAGGATTAGAAAATGATAAATGACTTCCAAAATGTCACATTAGGACGCTGAACGGTACAAAAAACAGTTCCGTCATTCACAGAACTGTTTTCTTCTAATCTAATCCTTAAACCAGAGGGCGATTTCTCGTTTAGCTGACTCTTCTGAATCTGATCCATGTACCACGTTTTGAATGGCTTGATTTTCTCCTGCCGCCTTAGCAAAATCTCCCCGGATAGTTCCTGGTAGAGCCTCTTCTGGACGAGTAGCCCCCATCATGTCACGCCAGCTTTCAATTACCTTGGGACCTGAAATAATTCCAACAATTATTGGGCCTGAGGTCATAAATTGACGGATAGGAGGATAAAAACTTTTTTCAACCAAGTCTTGATAGTGTTGGTCAATCAAAGCTTCTGAAACTGCTGAACGTAACTCTAATTTTTCGAGTTTGAAACCACGTCGCTCAATTCTTTTCAAAACTTCGCCAACTAGACCTCTCTTCACACCATCTGGCTTAATGATAAAGAATGTTTGTTCCATATAAATCCCCTTGTCATTTTAGTTCTTCTATTCTACCACACTTTATGGAAAAGTGGGAAAATTTTCTGAAACAAAACAAAGAGAACCCGAAGGTTCTCTTGTTTACTTTTTATTCTACAGTTTCTTCAGATTGGATTTCCACAGTTTCATCTACTGGAGCAAGTTCTGTATCTTCTTGTTCAGGAGCCAGATATTCTGCGTCATTGATTGCCTGTGGTTCAAGGTTACGGTAGCGAGCCATACCAGTACCTGCTGGGATGATCTTACCGATGATAACATTTTCCTTGAGTCCGAGGAGATGGTCTTTCTTACCACGGATGGCTGCATCTGTAAGGACACGAGTTGTTTCCTGGAAGGAAGCCGCTGACAAGAAACTGTTTGTTTCAAGTGAGGCTTTGGTGATTCCCATAAGGACTGGGCGACCAGTCGCTGGAACTCCACCTGCGATAAGGACATCTTTGTTCGCATCTGTAAAATCGTTGATGTCTAAAAGGGTACCCATGAGAAGATCTGTATCACCTGGATCCATGACACGGACTTTACGGATCATTTGACGAACCATAACCTCAATGTGTTTGTCACCGATTTCTACCCCTTGGCTACGGTAAACTTTTTGGACTTCACCGAGAAGGTAAGTTTCAACTGACAAGACATCACGAACAGCAAGGAGATGTTTTGGTTGGATAGAACCCTCTGTCAATGCTGCACCACGAGAAACTTGGTCTCCAACTTCAACACGCATACGTGCTGTAAATGGAACGACATATTCTCCTTCGCCAGTTTCACCCTTAACAAAGACTTTCTTCGTACGAGTTGACGCGTCTTCTTCGATGGCTGTAACTTGTCCTTTGACCTCTGTAATAACCGCTTCCCCTTTTGGATTGCGGGCTTCAAAGATTTCTTGGACACGAGGAAGACCTTGAGTGATATCGGTATTTGAGGCAACCCCACCCGTGTGGAAAGTACGCATGGTAAGCTGTGTACCAGGTTCCCCGATAGATTGGGCAGCGATTGTACCAACTGCTTCCCCAACTTCAACCGCATCACCAGTCGCCAAGTTGATACCGTAACAGTGACGGCAGACTCCATGACGAGTGTTACATGTAAATACGGAACGGATAGTCACCTCTTCCACACCAGCATTGACAATCTCGCGCGCCTTGTCTTCTGTGATTAACTCATTTGGACCAATGATAACTTCGCCAGTTTCTGGGTGTTTAACAGTTTTCTTCGTGTAACGACCGTTGAGACGTTCTTCGAGTGACTCGATCATCTCTTTTCCTTCTGCGATAGAGCGGATTAAGAGACCACGGTCTGTTCCACAGTCGTCCTCACGGATGATAACATCTTGGGCAACGTCGACCAAACGACGAGTAAGATAACCTGAGTCGGCTGTCTTAAGGGCCGTATCGGTCATACCTTTACGGGCACCGTGAGTTGAGAAGAACATTTCGAGTACTGACAAACCTTCGCGGAAGTTTGAAAGGATTGGCAATTCCATGATACGTCCGTTCGGAGCGGCCATCAGACCACGCATACCGGCAAGTTGTGAGAAGTTCGAGATGTTACCACGGGCTCCTGAGTCCATCATCATAACGATTGGATTCTTCGGATCTTGGTTGTCGACCAAGCGTTTTTCCAATTTCTCACGAGCTGCACGCCATTCAGCTGTAACGGCATTGTAACGTTCATCATCAGTGATCAAACCACGACGGAACTGTTTTGTGATTTGCTCTACACGCTTATGAGATTCTTCGATGATTTCAGCCTTGTCTTCAACCACTGGGATATCAGCAATCCCCACTGTCAATCCAGCAAGTGTTGAATGATGGTAACCTAAGTTTTTCAATCGGTCCAAGAATGCAGAGGTTTCTGTCGTACGGAAACGTTTGAAGATTTCAGCGATGATATTCCCAAGATTTTTCTTCTTGAATGGAGGATTGAGTTCAAGGTTGCGAATTGCTTCCTTGATATCGCCACCTAGTGGCAAGAAGTACTTAGCTGGGAGTCCTTCTGTCAAGTTCGCATTATTCGGTTCTTGCAAGTAAGGCAGACCCTCTGGCATGATGTCGTTGAAGAGGATTTTACCAACTGTTGTCAGCAAGACCTTGTGTTTTTGCTCTTCTGTCCATGGTTTGTTGAGGCTGTCTGTCGCGATACCAACACGTGAGTGGAGGTGAACATAACCATTACGGTAAGCCATAACAGCTTCATCACGGTCTTTGAAAACCATTCCTTCACCTTCACGACCAGCTTCTTCCATGGTCAAGTAGTAGTTCCCCAAAACCATATCCTGAGATGGAGTAACAACTGGTTTACCATCTTTCGGATTCAAGATGTGCTCAGCAGCAAGCATCAAGATACGAGCTTCTGCTTGAGCTTCTTCTGAAAGCGGTACGTGGATGGCCATTTGGTCCCCGTCAAAGTCGGCATTGTAGGCTTCACAGACAAGTGGGTGCAAGCGGAGGGCCTTACCATCAATCAAGACTGGCTCGAAAGCTTGGATACCCAAACGGTGAAGGGTCGGTGCGCGGTTCAAAAGCACTGGGTGTTCTTTGATTACTTCTTCAAGGATATCCCAGATACGTTCGTCTCCGCGTTCCACCAAGCGTTTAGCTGCTTTGACGTTTTGCACGATATCACGAGCGACGATTTCACGCATGACGAATGGTTTAAAGAGCTCAATAGCCATTTCACGTGGCACACCACATTGGTACATCTTAAGAGTTGGACCAACGGCGATAACGGAACGTCCTGAGAAGTCAACACGTTTACCGAGCAAGTTTTGACGGAAGCGTCCTTGTTTCCCTTTAAGCATGTGGCTCAATGATTTCAATGGACGGCTACCTGGTCCTGTGATCGGACGACCACGACGACCATTGTCAATCAAAGCATCAACCGCTTCTTGAAGCATACGCTTCTCATTCTGAACGATGATACCTGGTGCATTCAACTCAAGCAAACGAGCCAAACGGTTGTTACGGTTGATAACACGGCGGTAAAGGTCGTTCAAGTCAGATGAGGCAAAACGGCCACCATCCAACTGCAACATTGGACGAAGATCTGGTGGAATAACTGGAAGGATGTTGAGAACCATCCATTCAGGTTTGTTTCCAGACTTGTAAAAGGCATCCAAAACATCCAAACGACGGATGGCTTTGACACGTTTTTGTCCAGTAGCTGTTTTCAACTCTTCTTTGAGTTCAGCAATTTCTTTTTCAAGATCTACTTGTTTCAAAAGGTCTTGGATGGCTTCGGCACCCATCTTGGCAACGAATGATCCATAACCATATTCACGCAAGCGCTCACGGTATTCGCGCTCTGTCATGATAGACTTGTGCTCAAGTGGTGTATCCTTAGGATCAATCACCACATAAGCCGCAAAGTAGATCACTTCCTCGAGGGCACGAGGGCTCATATCAAGGGTCAACCCCATACGGCTTGGAATCCCCTTGAAATACCAGATGTGAGATACAGGAGCTTTCAACTCGATGTGTCCCATACGCTCACGACGAACTTTTGTACGCGTTACTTCAACCCCACAACGGTCACAAACAATCCCTCTGTAACGAATGCGTTTATACTTACCACAAGCACATTCCCAGTCTTTTGTAGGACCAAAGATGACTTCGTCAAAGAGTCCTTCACGTTCTGGTTTCAACGTACGGTAATTGATTGTTTCAGGTTTTTTGACTTCTCCATAAGACCATGAACGGACTTTGCTTGGAGAAGCTAGGGTGATTTGCATACTTTTAAAACGATTTACATCAACCACTATTTCTTCCCTTTCTATTCTAAGTGAACTGCTTATTCTTGTTCAGCAGTTTCTTCTGTTGCTTCCGCTTTTGTTGCTTTCTCTGCTTCTTCAGCTTCAAAGGCTGCTTTAGCCTCTTGGGCTGCTTTTTCGCGGGCTTTTTCAAGGTCATCTACGTGGATGACATCTTCGTCCATTCCTTCATCCAAGTCGCGAAGTTCCACTTCTTGGTCATCTTCGTCAAGGACACGCATGTCAAGACCAAGAGATTGCAATTCTTTCACAAGAACTCGGAATGATTCTGGAACACCTGGTTTTGGAATTGGTTTTCCTTTTGTGATAGCTTCATAAGCTCTCAAACGTCCGTTAATATCGTCAGACTTGTAAGTCAAGATTTCTTGAAGAACATTTGACGCACCGTAGGCTTCAAGAGCCCAAACCTCCATCTCACCGAAACGTTGTCCACCAAACTGAGCTTTACCTCCAAGTGGCTGTTGAGTAACGGTTGAGTAAGGCCCGACTGAACGCGCATGCAATTTATCATCAACCATGTGGTGGAGTTTGATCATGTACATGACACCAACTGATACACGGTTGTCAAATGGTTCACCAGTACGTCCATCATAAAGGATAGTCTTGGCATCGCTATCCATACCTGCTTCTTTGACAGTGTCCCAAAGGTCTTCCGAACTTGCTCCGTCAAAGACTGGTGTTGCGATGTGGATACCAAGAGTACGTGCTGCCATACCAAGGTGGAGCTCCATAACCTGACCGATATTCATACGTGATGGCACCCCAAGTGGGTTCAACATGATATCGACTGGAGTTCCATCTGGAAGGTAAGGCATGTCTTCTACAGGAACGATACGAGAGACAACCCCCTTGTTTCCGTGACGTCCGGCCATCTTATCTCCGACCTTGATCTTACGTTTTTGAGCAATGTAGACGCGAACTAGCATGTTAACGCCTGATTGCAACTCATCTCCATTTGCACGTGTAAAGATCTTGACATCACGAACGACACCATCGGCACCGTGTGGTACACGAAGAGAAGTATCACGCACTTCACGAGACTTGTCTCCAAAGATAGCGTGCAAGAGACGTTCTTCAGCTGAAAGGTCCTTTTCACCCTTAGGTGTGACTTTACCTACAAGGATGTCCCCTTCTTTAACCTCGGCACCAATACGGATAATTCCCATTTCGTCAAGGTTTTTAAGGGCATCTTCTCCAACGTTTGGAATTTCACGAGTAATTTCTTCAGGCCCAAGCTTTGTATCACGCGTTTCTGATTCGTATTCTTCGAGGTGGACAGATGTGTAGACATCGTCTTTCACCAAGCGTTCGCTCATGATAACGGCATCCTCGAAGTTGTAACCTTCCCAAGTCATGTAGGCAACGATTGGGTTTTGTCCAAGCGCCATTTCTCCTTTTTCCATAGAAGGTCCGTCAGCGATAAAGTCGCCTTTTTCAACGACATCCCCAACTTTAACGAGGGTACGTTGGTTGTAGGCAGTGCCTGAGTTTGAACGACGGAATTTTTGAACGTGGTAGACATCTAGGGAACCATCTTCACGGCGAACTTCTACCTTGTCCGCATCTGCGTAGGTAACTTTACCGTCATGCTGAGCAATAACCGCAGCTCCAGAGTCGTGAGCTGCTTGGTATTCCATACCAGTACCAACGTAAGGTGCTTTTGGATCAATCAATGGCACAGCCTGACGTTGCATGTTGGCACCCATGAGGGCACGGTTGGAGTCATCGTTTTCCAAGAAAGGAATACATGCAGTCGCAACGGCAACTACCTGTTTTGGTGACACGTCCATGTAATCAACGACTTCTGCTGGATACTCTTGGTTGACCCCTTGGTGACGTCCCATGACAACTTTCTCAGCAAAAGTACCGTCTTCATTGAGGCGAGAGTTGGCCTGCGCTACAGTAAATTCATCTTCTTCATCGGCTGTCAACCAAACGATTTCGTTTGTGACTACACCTGTTTCACGGTCAACCTTACGGTATGGTGTTTGAACAAAACCATATTTGTTCAAGTGTCCGTAAGATGACAAGTTATTAATCAAACCGATGTTAGGTCCTTCAGGTGTCTCGATTGGACACATACGACCATAGTGAGTGTAGTGTACGTCACGGACTTCATATCCAGCGCGATCACGTGTCAACCCACCAGGTCCTAAGGCTGACAAACGACGTTTGTGTGATAGTTCTGATAGCGGGTTGTGTTGATCCATGAACTGTGACAACTGTGATGAACCAAAGAATTCTTTAACCGCAGCTGTTACAGGACGGATGTTAATGATTTGTTGCGGTGTCAAAACTTCATTGTCCTGAACAGACATACGCTCACGGACATTACGTTCCATACGAGAAAGTCCCAAACGTACTTGGTTGGCAAGCAATTCACCAACTGCACGGATACGACGGTTTCCAAGGTGGTCGATATCATCCACACGTTCGATACCTTCAGCCAAGTTGAGGAAGTAGCTCATCTCAGCAAGGATATCTGCAGGAGTTACAACACGAACCTTGTCATCTGGATTTGCATTCCCGATGATGGTTACAACACGATCTGGATCCGTTGGTGCAACAACCTTGAATTTTTGAAGGACAACCGGTTCTGTCAGGACAGCTGCATCATTTGGAATGTAGACAATCTTATTCAAGTCGCCGTCCAAATGGCTTTCAATGCTTTCAATCACACTACGAGTCATAACGGTTCCAGCTTCTACCAAGATTTCTCCCGTTTCAGGGTCTACCAATGGCTCCGCAATGGTTTGGTTGAGCAAGCGTGTCTTGATGTTCAATTTTTTATTAATCTTGTAACGACCAACGGCTGCTAAGTCATAGCGACGTGGATCAAAGAAACGTGCCACAAGCAAACTACGTGAGCTTTCAGCAGTTTTAGGCTCACCTGGACGAAGGCGTTCGTAAATTTCTTTCAAGGCTTCGTCTGTACGAGAGTCCATTGGATTCTTGTGGATATCTTTTTCAACGGTATTGCGAACCAATTCACTGTCACCAAAGATATCAAAGATTTCATCATCACCTGAGAAACCAAGCGCACGAACCAAGGTCGTAAATGGAATCTTACGAGTACGGTCGATACGAGTATAAGCGATGTCTTTTGAGTCGCTTTCAAGTTCCAACCAAGCTCCACGGTTAGGGATAACAGTAGAACCGTAACCTACTTTACCGTTCTTGTCTACTTTGTCATTAAAGTAAACACCTGGTGAGCGAACCAACTGAGAAACGATAATACGTTCACCACCATTGATGATGAAAGTACCCATCTCAGTCATGATTGGGAAATCACCAAAAAAGACTTCTTGAGTCTTGATTTCGCCTGTTTCTTTATTAATCAAGCGGAAGGTTACAAAAATTGGAGCTGAGTAGCTAGCATCGTGGATACGAGCTTCTTCGAGCGTATATTTTGGTTCCTTGATTTCATAGCCAACAAATTCCAACTCCATTGTGTCTGTGAAGTTTGAAATTGGCAATACATCTTCAAATACTTCCTTAAGTCCGTGGTCTAGGAAATCTTTGAATGAATCCGTTTGAATTTCAATCAAATTTGGTAAGTCAAGAACTTCTTTGATTCTTGAAAAACTACGACGGGTACGATGTTTCCCGTATTGAACGTCATGTCCTGCCAAGATGATTCTCCTTTGTAAATAAAGTTCCAAGCCTGCTTCATCAGGCTATTGATTATCGTCAAATGGTTGTAAAACCCCTATCACCATGTCCCTTTGATAAATTTTCAGAATCTTTAAATCTTTGTTACAAGCACTCGAAAACCTGAAAAAAAGCACAAAAAGAGCAGCTAAATCTGACTTTTTCAGAAGATTTAACTGCTGTGAGCTTTGTCTGGACAATATTTCAGACAAAACCTACGACAAATGATTACTCTTATTATACCTTATCGGACAAGATTTTTCAAGGTTTTTTTACTATTTTTCAAACAATCTTTTCCTATAAAATGGTTTAAAATTTCAAAAGAATAAAGCATAACATTTTCTTTTAAAAACCAGGAAAACGCTTGCACTAATGTTTACCTCATGCTATACTGATAAGGAATAACTACACAAGGAGAATTGTGATGAAAAAGATCCCATCTCAAACTGAGAAAAAAATGATTTATGGTATCCGTTCCTTGAAGAACGGAACTGGTTCTGTCCTTATTGGTGCCAGCATTATCCTGCTTTCTGCTGCAATGCCAACTATTTCGGCTAACGAAAACCTGCCTCAAACTCAGGAAAATACCAGCGCTGTGACCAAGGCCCCTACTGAGACTGAAACGAGTCAAACTCAAACGGAAACGCCTATTTCTGAACAAAAGAATGCAAACGCTTCCCTTGATTCTAAAAAAGAAGCTCCAGCTATGGAAACTACTACAGCGCCAGAAACACCCAAAACAGAAGATGCTACTACAAGCCAGGCTAACAGCACTGCAACGCCAACTTCAGAACAAAAACCACAAGCTGACACATCTTCTGAAGAACCCATCGCAGACAACCACTTCCGCATCCATGTAAAAAAACTCCCTGAAGAAAACAAAGATTCTCAAGGTCTTTGGACTTGGGACGATGTTGAGAAGCCGTCTGAAAACTGGCCCAATGGAGCCAAGTCCTTCAAGGATGCCAAGCAAGATGACTACGGCTATTACCTAGATGTCAAACTCAAAAATGAGCAAGCCAAGAAAGTCAGCTTCCTTATCAACAATACCAAGGGGGATAACCTGACAGGGGACCGTTCTGTAGAGCGCCTCTCTCCAAAAATGAATGAGGCTTGGCTAGATGAAAACTACAAGGTACACAACTACCGTCCTCAGCCAGCAGGAACTGTCCGTGTCAACTATTACCGCACAGATGGCAACTATGACAAAAAATCTCTCTGGTATTGGGGCGATGTTAAAAACCCAAGCAGTGGAGAATGGCCTGACGGTACTGACTTTACAGCAACTGGAAAATATGGCCGTTACATTGATATCCCACTCAATGAAGCTGCAAGAGAATTTGGATTTTTATTACTAGACGAAAGCAAGAAAGGCGATGATGTGAAAATCAGAAAAGAAGATTATAAATTCACTGATCTAAAAAATCACAGTCAGATTTTCCTCAAAGATGATGACGAAACCATCTACACCAACCCCTACTACGTTCACGATATCCGTATGACTGGTGCCCAACACGTGGCTAAATCTCGTATCGAAAGCAGTTTTTCTACCCTCGTTGGAGCTAAGAAAGACGATATCCTCAAACACTCCAGCATCACTGATTACCTAGGGAATAAAGTAGCTATCACAGACGTGGAAGTGGATGAGGCAGGTAAAAAAGTGACCTACATCGGCGACTTCTCTGACACTCAACACCCGTACACTGTCAGCTACAATTCAGACCGCTTTACCACACGTTCAAGCTGGCGCCTCAAGGATGAGTCCTACAGTTACGATGGTCCACTCGGCGCAACTCTAAAAGAAGATGGCAAGCGTGTTGACCTCACGCTCTGGTCTCCAAGTGCTGATAAGGTTTCCGTTGTTGTCTATGACAAGAAAGACCCTGAAAAGGTAGTTGGAACTGTCGCCCTTGAAAAAGGAGAAAAAGGAACCTGGAAACAAACTCTGGATGCAAACTCTGGTCTCGGTATCAGCAACTACACTGGCTATTACTACCACTACCAGATCGAGCGCCAAGGTAAAACTGTCCTCGTTCTTGACCCTTATGCCAAATCATTAGCGGCTTGGAACAGTGACCTAGCAAAAACAGATGCCGCTCATAAGGTCGCTAAAGCTGCCTTTGTCGATCCAGCGAAGTTAGGTCCGCAAGACTTGACCTATGGAAAGATTCGTAACTTCAAATCACGTGAAGATGCCGTTATCTATGAAGCTCATGTACGTGACTTCACTTCGGATCCTGCGATCGCAAAAGACTTGACCAAGCCATTTGGTACCTTTGAAGCCTTTATCGAAAAACTGGACTATCTCAAAGACTTGGGTGTGACCCACATCCAGCTCCTTCCAGTCTTGTCTTACTACTTTGTCAATGAATTGAAAAACCATGAACGTTTGTCTGCCTACGCTTCAAGCAACAGCAACTACAACTGGGGATATGACCCTCAAAACTACTTCTCCTTGACTGGTATGTACTCAAGGAATCCTAAGGATCCAGAAAAACGTATTGCCGAATTCAAAAACCTCATCAACGAAATCCACAAACGTGGCATGGGTGCTATCCTGGACGTGGTCTACAACCATACTGCAAAGGTTGACATTTTTGAAGATATTGAGCCAAACTACTATCACTTTATGGATGCAGACGGAACTCCTCGTACCAGCTTCGGAGGCGGCCGTTTGGGAACTACCCACTACATGTCTAAACGTGTCTTGGTAGACTCCATCAAGTATCTGGTTGAAACCTACAAAGTAGATGGTTTCCGCTTTGATATGATGGGTGACCACGATGCGGCTTCTATCGAAGAAGCGTACAAAGCTGCACGCGCCCTCAATCCAAATCTTATCATGCTAGGCGAAGGTTGGAGAACCTATGCTGGTGATGAAAATACGCCTGTACAACCTGCCGACCAAGATTGGATGAAGAAAACAGATACTGTCGCTGTCTTTTCAGACGACATCCGTAACAACCTCAAGTCTGGCTATCCAAACGAAGGTCAACCTACCTTTATCACAGGTGGCAAACGCGATATCAATACCATCTTTAAAAATCTCATTGCCCAACCAACTAACTTTGAAGCTGACAATCCTGGAGATGTTATCCAGTATATCGCAGCCCATGATAACTTGACCCTCTTTGACATCATTGCCCAGTCTATCAAAAAAGACCCTAGCAAGGCTGAAAACTACGCTGAGATCCATCGTCGTTTGCGACTTGGAAACCTCATGGTCTTGACTGCTCAAGGAACTCCGTTTATCCACTCTGGTCAGGAATATGGACGTACCAAACAATTCCTTGATCCAGCCTATAAGACTCCTGTCCCTGAAGATAAGGTTCCAAACAAGTCTCACTTGTTGCGTGACAAAGACGGCAAGCCATTTGTCTATCCTTACTTTATCCATGACTCTTACGACTCTAGTGATGCTGTCAACAAGTTTGATTGGACCAAGGCAACAGATGGCAAAGCATATCCTGAAAATGTCAAGAGCCGTGACTACATGAAAGGATTGATCGCTCTTCGTCAATCTACAGACGCCTTCCGACTCAAGAGTCTACAAGATATCAAAGAGCGCGTCCGACTCATTACTGTCCCAGGCCAAAATGGTGTTGAAAAAGAAGACGTGGCCATCGGCTATCAAATCACCGCTCCAAATGGAGATATCTACGCTGTCTTTGTCAATGCAGATGATAAGTCTCGCGAATTTACTCTAGGAACTGCATTTGCTCACTTGAGAAAAGCTGAAGTCCTGGCAGATGAAAACCAAGCAGGACCAGTAGGAATTGCTAAACCTCAGGGTCTTAAATGGACTGAAAAAGGCTTGAAATTGAACGCCCTCACTGCCGTTGTTCTCCGCTTGTCTCAAGGTGGTGCTATTGTCGCCCCAGCTGTGGAAGAAAAACCAGAATTTGATCTTTCTAGCTTGGAAGTTGAACCAGAACAAGGCCAAGCTCAAAACCTAGCAGCCAATCCTGAAACTCGAGAAACTGCTACAGAGGCTCGCTCTCAGAACCTCCTTCCAAACACAGGAACTGAGAGCAAATCACTTCTTGCCCTTGCTGGATTCAGCATCCTTGCCCTTCTCGGACTTGGATGGTTGATGAAAAACAAGAAAGAGAACTGATAATCAATGAAAATCAAAGAGCAAACTAGGAAGCTAGCCGCAGGCTGCTCAAAGCACAGCTTTGAGGTTGTTGATAAGGCAAAGCTGACCTGATTTAAAGAGATTTTCAAAGAATATAACCTAGCCCTCCTATAGAAAAACACCCCATGATTAGAAGAATCTTCTAGTCATGGGGTGTTCTTTTTATGATACACTTATCCATCAAATCATATATTCTACACTATAGGTAGCATCTGATAAGATACGCGCCAGGAACTGCTTGGTTCGTTCTTCCTGCGGACGACTAAAGAAATCGTGGGGATTGTTCTCCTCTACGATACGGCCTCCATCCATAAAAACAACGTGGTTAGCGACATCTCTAGCAAATCCCATCTCATGTGTGACGACCACCATGGTCACACCTTCTCCCGCCAACTGTTTCAGAACATCCAAAACATCTCCAACCAACTCAGGGTCTAGTGCAGATGTTGGTTCATCTAGCAAAATGACCTCGGGCTTGACGGCAATGGCACGCGCAATTCCTATTCGTTGTTGTTGTCCTCCAGATAGTTGTGAAGGGTAGTAGTCTTTGTAGGCCAGTAAACCAACTTTTTCCAAGGCAGATTCTGCACGTTTAAGTGCTTCTTCCTTGGGAACTTTACGAGCTACGATTAGACCTTCTAGAATATTTTCCAGAGCAGTTTTATTTGCAAAAAGATTGTAGTGTTGAAAAACAAAGGCTGTTTTTTGGCGAATTTCTAGAATGTCTTTCTTGCTTAATTTGGCCAAGTCATAAGTTTTTCCTGCCAAGGTCAAACGGCCACTGTCAGCTTTTTCTAAGTGGTTGAGACAACGGAGAAAGGTCGTTTTCCCAGAACCTGATGGTCCTAAAATAACAACGACATCCCCTTGGTTGACCTGAAGATTAACATCCTCCAAGACCTGTCTCTCTCCAAATGTTTTTGCGATATGTTCTACTTGTAACATCCTGTCCTCCTATACAAAACGCGCGCTAGATGTTTTTGCTCTCTCTTCTTTTTTCACATAGCCTTTCTCCAGTAGGGAGAAGCCCCACTGAATCAAACCACAGATCAAAATATACTGCAAAAAGATCACAAAATATGACTCAAAATACTGGTAACCGTAGGACGCTTCCACACGAGCAATAGCGGTGATATCCTTGATAGTCATAACAAAGACCAGGGAGGTCCCTTTGACGATATTAATCACCAGATTGGCCAAGTTAGGCAAGGCTGAGCGCAAGGCTTGAGGAAAAACAATCCTTAGATAAGCCTGGGTCGTAGTCAGCCCAATTGCATGCGCTGCCTCTAGTTGTCCCTTGTCCACCGTCAAGATAGCTGAACGCAAAATCTCCGACAAACTCCCGACTGTCATCAAACTATAAATGATGAAGGCATAGTAGAGAGGATCAAGTTTGAAAATATCAAAGTCACTTCCTATGCTTTTGAGAAATTGATTCAGCAAACTTGGAAATAAACTATAAAAGAAGAGAATCAATAAAATCGGTGGAGTCGCTCGGATAAAGGCCAGATAGACCAGAGAAAAACCCCTCACACCTCGAACCTTATAGATCTGCCCTAAGGCTAAAAATAGAGCTGGCAAAAAGCTTAAGACCATAGCCACAATCATGATAATCAAGGTGATTGGCACACCCTTCAAGGTCTCCAGAAAGGTCTTTACAATATAGTCTATATCCATTTCTTACCTCCCTTTTGTTTCCAAAGACTTCTCAAGCAAACGACTCAAGCTAGAAATAACCAAGGCAATCCCCCAGTAAAGAAGCGCAACTGCCGTATAGGTTTCCAGAGAGTAGTTCCCTAAATTGCGACTGATCAAGAGATTCCCCGCCCCCATAACATCAACAAAACCAATCGTATAGGCCAAGGCAGCATCCCGCATGAGATTGAGAACAGCAGTCGTTATATTGGGAAGAGCAACTTGAAAAGCTTGGGGAAAAATGATTCTCCAAAAAGTCTGACTTGGAGTCAAACCAATACTAAGCCCGGCCTCTGCCTGCCCCTTTGGAATAGCTTGATAGGCCGCCTTGAAAACCTCGGCAACAATAGCCGCAAACAAGAGAATCATCGTCAGGAGAACAAAAATAGTTTTAGACCAGTTGTTGATATCCAAACCCAGCCACCATTTCAGAAATTCTGGCAAGCCATAAAAGACTAGAAAAAGCAAGACAATCGGCGGTGTACAACGTAGGGTAAAGATATAGCCTTTGGAAATCGCTGCAAAACTCTTGTCTTCTCCTACTTGCGCCCAGGCCAAGAGACCTCCAAAAAGGGAACCAAGAAGAGTGGTAAAAAAGAGAATGGACAAGGTCATAGGAAGTGCCTGCCATAAGGTCGGTAAGAACTGAAAGACCTTGGAAAAATCATAAGAAACCATGCAAAACCCTTTCTAGTCTTGGAATTTCTGGTCTAGTCTTTGTCTACATAACTAAAGACATCTTCTTTAAAGTATTGCTGAGATAGCTTAGCAAGCGTGCCATCTTCTTTCAACTCTTTGATTGCTTTTTCGTATTCTTTAGCGAATTGCTCACCCTTTTCATCACGGTGAATCAAAGGATAAGTTGGAATGCCCTTGTATGGGAACCAGCTGAGTTTATCCGCATATTGGTGGTAAGGACCATCTTCTGCTGTAACTGCTTTTTCAAAGGACAGTTTGATATCAAAGAAGGCGTCATAACGTCCTTCTAAGACCCAGGCATAGGCATCTGCCACTTTAAAGGATTCAGCAGCTGTTAGCTCAATCGGTGCATCCTGATGTTTTTCATTGTAGCTGGTGATAACATTCCATTGAGCATTCTGTGGAGAGATGGGAACCAATTTCCCTTTATTCTTAGCAAAGTCATCAATGGTTTTGTATTTCTGTTCATCTTCTTTTCTGACAGTAAATCCGATGATGCTCGCTCCCACTGGTTCAGATGGAATGACAAACTTTTTAGCTCGTTCATCTGTGTACCAAGCTCCCTTGGTTCCGATGTCATACTTTCCTGATTCCAGACCAATCAAGAGGTCGTCATCACTGGTACCCGTATATTCAAATTGATAGTTTGCCAACTTCTCATCAACAGCCTTCAAAACAGCTACTTCATAACCATCTGATTCCCCTTTTTCATTGACAAAGTCATAAGGTACATAGTTTTGTGTATGGGCAACCTTCAAGGTTATAACTTCAGCAGACGAAGCCGTTTCTCCATCCTTGGCTGGAGCACCAGCTAAACTTCTCCCGATAATCGTTGCCCCAATTACTGCAACAACTGCTACACCACCGATAATCCCTGCTTTTTTACTCATCTTTTTCTCCTTTAGTTTTCAAGCGCTTCTCTCACCCACTGGATACGTTCAACTGTGATATCACTTGGAATGGTACAATCTGCCCCAAGTACCAAGCCCTGTTCCCCAGCTTCTGCAACTAGTTTCTTTGCCTCAGCCTGAATGGCATCCTTGCTACCAGTATACAGTAAGCCTGTCTTGCCATTTTCGAATCCTCCAAGAACCGTACGTCCCTTGAAAATCTCACGACCTTCCTTGAGAGTGATTCCCTCTGGTCCTACAGCCCAGTTAAAGACTTGGGCTGGATAATCTGCAAAAAGGTGAATATCATTTCGCGCTCCCTCGTAACCACAGATATGAAGAACAGTGACGCCACCAACAGCACTAGCTGCTTCCAGAACCGTTATCTCGCTAGGTGCAATGACGGCTTGATAATCTGCTGCCGACACTCGTTGATCTTGGATACTTTGCACGCTGAGATAGATTCCATCAGCACCAGCCTCCTCGATGACAGCTCGACTGAGACTCGCAATATCCTCTGCAATCACATCCAATACCTTCTTCAAAGCTTCAGGATCTTCCACCAGAAAATCTGCAATGAGGTCATCTCCACCAGACACTTCCCCAAGCAACCACTTGAGATAGGTCACAGGAGCAAAAATATTGTAAATCGCAACGATATCTTCTGTAAATTCTTGCTTGATTTTCTTAACCAAGTCAACCTGCTCTTTTATCCAAGCGTGCTCTGGTCCGAGTGGTTGAATGGTTGCCAATTCTTGAAGTGATTTGCCTTTGGCAATCGCTGGATTTGGATAAGCAAAGTAGCCATCACTCATGAGTTTGATAAAGTCTGGCTGAACTTCTCGGATAAAGCGCTTATGGCCCTCGATATTCTTCTCGATAATGACTGGATTTGAGAAACCGTGTAGCCATTCGTCTTCGGATGTGAAATGGTGCCAAAAGCCAACTGGCACACGTTCAACCTTTTCACCTCTAAATGCTTTTAAAACCCATTCTTTTTTTTCTGACATTCTTATTCTCCATTTCTTACTTTTTCAACTAATAAACTGCTTGCGATATCATTCGAGCGTAGAAAGGGAAGACTGGACTTGGAAAAATCCTGAACTCCACGACATCTCTCTCCATTTTTACAATGCCCATTTTTTACGATGCTTATGGCAATCAAGGCCAGCAAACCGACAACTGCAATGAAGATGCCCCATCTTTTACTTTTCATAGCTCCTCCTTTTAGAGAACAGCTGCCTGTCGAATCCAGTCCAACCTCTCTAAGTCAAAGTCATCTGGAACAGTACAGTCAGCTCCCAGAAGAACGCCTTTACTACCAGCTTCAGCCAACAACCGCCTTGTTTCATCTTGCAATTCTGCCTTGGAACCTTGATAAAGCAAGCTTTTCTTGCCATTTTCAAATCCACCTAAAACGGCCTTGCCTGGAAACAACTCTTGCCCCTGTGTCAAACTAACATCTTCATGATGAGTCGCCCAGTTGACCACTTGAGCTGGATAGTCCTTAAATATCGTCACATCATTGCTCGCACCTTCAAAACCACAGATATGGAGGATATTGGTCCCACCAACCTGATTGGCTGCCTCCAAAATCGCTATATTGCTCGGTTCGATACAGGTTTGATATAGTGCTGGTGTGATGCGCTCATCTTGAATTTCCTGGGTACTGAGGTAAATCCCGTCAACACCGCCTTGCTGGATGATTTTCTGAGTTAGGATAGCAATATCTCCTGCAATCACATCTAGAATCGCTCTGAATTGCTCAGGATTTTCAAGCAATAGATCAGCCACTTCCCTATCTCCTCGAGAAGTTTCTGTACGGAACCAGCGCTTGAGGTAGGAGATAGGCGAAAAGATATTGTAGAAAGAAGCAATCTCTTCGGTAAAGGTCTCTCGAATCGCTTGTACCACTTCCACCTGTTGCTGAATCCATGGGTGTTCCTCACCAATTGACTCAATAGAAGACAGCTCCTGAATGCTTGCAATCTTAGGACTATAGACATTACTTGGATAAAGGAAAAAACCGTCACTCATAATTTTGACAAAATCAGGGCGAATCCTTTCCACATAACTGCGATGTCCGTCAACACTTTTTTGAAAGATACGTGGATTATTTAATCCTTGCCCCTTTTCTTCGAGTGTTACAAAATGAAACCAAAATCCCACAGGAACTCTTTCCACTTCATCGCCTCGAATCGCTCTAAAGACTAGATCTCTTTTACTTGCCATACCTTTCTCCTTCCATTTGGATTGAAACCATCTTACCACTCCTTTTTTCCTTTTCCCAATATATATTGACTATCAACTCGATTGAAAATTTTTATATCTATAAAGAAAAAAATCCCTGAAAAGCTTGATGTTAGTAGCCTTTCAAAGATTCTCTTTATTTTCATCTATTTTTCAAAAAGGAGTTGATATAGATTTTCTATCAAGCCGATTGAATTTTTTTATATCCATCTTCATTCCAAAATTAAGTACATAATTTTATCCTAATACCAAATTACTACTGAAAAATTTCTTTTCTCTCGATATTTCCTTGCACAAATCCCTTGAAAACGCTACAATATTAATAGACTACTATTAGGAGGATGGGATTATGAAAATATCCAAAGTTACCATTACAATTGCTTCTACACTTACTTCCGTCTTTTTACTGACTGGCTGTGGCACAAATTCGGCAAATTCACAGACAACACAAAGTAGTACATCTGATAATCAGGTTACCATGACCTATGATCAGTTGCGTTCAAGAGAGAACACTATGTCAACTCTTTGGTATCAAAAAGCAGCTGAAACCAAGGCACTCTATCTACAAGGTTACAATGTCGCTACTGATCGTTTGAAAGAACTACTAAAAACACAGACTGATAAACCCTACTCTATCGTTTTGGACTTAGACGAAACCGTATTAGACAATAGCCCTTATCAAGCGCAAAATGTCAAAGATGGAACAGCATTTACCCCAGAAAACTGGGATGTCTGGGTAAAAAAAGCCGCAGCCAAGGCTGTACCAGGTGCTAAAGATTTTCTCCAATTTGCAGACCAAAACGGTGTCCAAATTTACTATGTATCTGACCGCACGATAGATCAGGTAGATGATACGATCAAAAACCTAGAAAATGAAGGAATTCCTGTACAAAGCCGCGATCATCTCATGTTCTTAGAAAAAGGCGTCAAATCTAAAGAAGGTCGTAGACAAGCAGTCCAAGAAAAAACCAACTTAGTCATGCTACTAGGAGATAATCTTGTGGACTTTGCAGAGTTTTCGAAGACCTCTGAAACTGAGCGCGACCAAAAATTAGAGGAATTACAAAAAGAGTTTGGTGAGAAATTCATCATTTTCCCTAACCCAATGTACGGATCATGGGAAAGCACTGTTTACAATGGTAATAAATTGGATGCCAAGGGTCAAACTGAAGAGCGCCAAAAAAACTTACAAGGTTTTGATAAATAAAATAAGGGAGCTATCTACCAGTTTACACCAACTACAAGATATCGTATTTGCGAGAATAGCGAAAAAAAGACGACTTCCAAGCGGAAATCGTCTTTTTTACTATTTTATCTTGTACTTGGTATAAACTAGTATATATTCCACTAGATAGTATGCTCTATCGCTTGTACCACTTCCACCTGTTGCTGAATCCATGGGTGTTCCTCACCAATCGACTCAACTGATTGAATTTTTTTATAACCCCTCTTTCATGGCAAAGTGAGCACGTATTTTGGGCGCCACTTGTGTGCCGAAGAGTTCAATAGCTCTCAAAACTTGACCATGAGGCATAGAACCAAGCGGTAGATGAAGCATGAAACGGTCCAAGTCTAAATCCTCAATCATGCGAATCAATTTTTCTGCCACCTGGTCTGGATTTCCCACAAACATGGCTCCATTTGGCCCAACTTGCTCCAAATATTGCTCATAAGTCAACTCCTGCCAGTGTGGACGGTCCTTGGAAATCGCATCCACCACTTGCTTGGTCGGATGGAAATAATCTTTGACCGCTTGCTCGCCATCCTCAGCAATCCAGCCCCAAGAATGAGCGCCTACTTTCAGGTCTTTATCCGTATGACCGGCCTCCCTACCAATCTCACGATAAGCTTGAATCAATTTCTTGAAGTAACGCGGATTACCACCAATAATAGCATAGACAATCGGCAGCCCCACCCGAGCAATCTTCACTGTTGACTCTACATGACCACCTGTCGCCACCCACAATGGCAATTTGTCCTGAACAGGACGAGGATAGACTTCTTTTCCAGCAATGCTTTGGGTCAATTGCCCCTGCCAGTTCACTTTGGTGCTTTCATTTATCAGCTGAAGCAGATCTAACTTTTCATCAAAGAGAGCTTCGTAGTCTTTCAAATCATAGCCAAACAGAGGGAAGGATTCGGTAAATGAACCACGCCCAGCCATAATCTCCGCACGGCCATTTGACAAGGCATCGATGGTAGCATATTGTTGGAACAAGCGAATCGGATCCATACTCGAGAGAATGCTGACTGCACTGGTCAAACGGATTTTCTTGGTATTAACTGCTCCAGCTGCAAGAACAAGCTCTGGGGCTGATACCGCAAAATCCTCTCGATGGTGCTCCCCAATCCCGTACACATCCAAACTAACCTTATCAGCTAGCTCTATCTCTGCCACCAGCTGACGAATGCGTTCATTATGACTGTAAATCTGCCCAGTCGCTTCTAGAGCGGTTGTTTCACCAAATGTTGAAATTCCTAATTCTACCATCCTGTTTCCTCGCTATCTCTTTTAGTTTTTAGGGTATTTTATCACTAATTAGTTTTATTTTCAATGAATTTGCTCATTAGAAAAAGCCTAGATGAACTAGACTTTCTTAGCTTATTCTACCTGTAGTTTATTGTCTTTCAAAGTCAACTTCGAGTTTTCTGTCAATTCTGTTTGTTCAAAAGTGTAAATCGTCTCACCCTTTGTATCAATCATGTACCAGGCTTGGTCTTTACGGACAACCAGGGCAAGCTCCGTACTATTTGTGTCCTCGTTTTTGACAGACAAAGGAAAGGCCTTGTCCACACCTTCCAGAGCTACTTTATTCCCTGTTTTTAATTCTACTAGGTAGTACACGCCATCCTTTGTACCAAAACTGTAGTCCCCATTAATCGGTGTGTGGCTATCATAGTTTTTCATTAGAATGGAAGTTTTATCCATACCATCAAATGCCTTTTTAAATTGTTCTTTCTGCTCTTCAGCTTTCTTTTGATCTTGAGACTGAACCGTCTCTTGCACCGCAGCAATCCGTTCCAGGTTTTGCTTTTTCGCTTGTCTCTGCTGATGGATCAAGATCGTACGTATCAAGTAAGAACTAGACAAGACGATACCAACCAGCATAGCAATAATACTTTTTTTCTTCTTCATTTTCTTCTCCTTATAAAAAATTAAAGGCGAGCAAAAATACTCCTCACTCAAGTATACCAAGAGAGAGCAAAAAAGTCTAGATGAACTAGACTTTCTTAGCTTATTCTACTGTTACTGACTTAGCAAGGTTACGTGGTTTGTCCACATCAAGACCACGGTGGAGGGTTGCAAAGTAAGCGACCAATTGTGTTGGCACGACCATTGAGATTGGTGAGAGATAAGGGTGTACAGTCGTAAGGACGATATCATCGGTCTCTTTAGCAACATTCTCTTCTGCGATAGTGAGAACCTTGGCACCACGAGCTGCGACCTCTTGGATATTTCCACGAGTATGGTTAGCAAGGACTGGATCTGACAAGAGGGCCAAGACAGGCGTTCCTTCTTCAATCAAGGCAATGGTCCCGTGCTTGAGTTCTCCTGCTGCAAAGCCTTCACATTGGATGTAAGAAATCTCTTTTAGCTTAAGACTGGCTTCCATGGCTACATAGTAGTCTTGACCACGTCCGATGTAAAAGGCATTGCGAGTGGTTTCGAGAAGGTCACGAACCTTTGCATCAATGGTTTCTTTTTCTGAAAGAGTTGATTCGATAGACTGAGCCACGATTGACAACTCATGAACCAGGTCAAAGGCTTGCGCTTTGGCATTGCCGTTTGCTTCTCCAACTGCTTTTGCAAGGAAGGCAAGGGCTGCGATTTGTGCGGTATAGGCCTTGGTTGAAGCTACAGCAATTTCAGGACCCGCGTGAAGGAGCATAGTATGGTTGGCTTCACGAGAAAGAGTTGAACCTGGAACGTTTGTCACTGTCAAGCTTGGAATCCCCATTTCATTAGCCTTGACCAAAACCTGACGACTATCCGCTGTTTCACCAGACTGGCTGATAAAGATAAAGAGTGGTTTTTTGCTGAGAAGTGGCATACCATAGCCCCACTCAGATGAAATTCCAAGTTCAACAGGTGTATCCGTCAATTCTTCCAGCATCTTCTTAGAAGCAAATCCTGCGTGGTACGATGTTCCAGCTGCAAGGATGTAAATGCGGTCTGCATCTTGAACAGCCTTAATGATAGCAGGGTCAACCACTACTTGACCTGCCTCATCTGTGTAGGCTTGGATGAGTTTACGCATAACCGTTGGTTGCTCATCAATTTCCTTGAGCATGTAGTAAGGATAAGTCCCCTTACCGATATCTGACAAGTCGAGCTCCGCAGTATAGCTAGCACGTTCACGGCGATTGCCATCATAGTCTTGAACTTCGACACTATCAGCCTTGACGATTACCAACTCTTGGTCATGAATTTCCATGTATTGGTTGGTCTCACGAATCATAGCCATAGCATCTGAGCAGACCATGTTGTAGCCTTCTCCAAGACCAATCAAGAGTGGTGATTTGTTCTTAGCGACATAGATGACATCTGGATTTCCAGAGTCAACCAAGGCAAAGGCATAAGAACCACGGATGATGTGAAGAGCTTTTTTGAAGGCTTCAAGAACTGAAAGACCATCTTCTTCTGCAAATTTCCCAATCAAGTGAACGGCGATTTCCGTATCTGTTTGCCCCTTGAAGTGGTGACCTGCAAGGTATTCTTCCTTGATTTCGAGATAGTTTTCAATCACCCCATTGTGCACCAAGACAAAACGTCCTGTCTCAGAGCGGTGTGGGTGAGCATTGTCCTCCGTTGGTTTCCCATGAGTCGCCCAACGAGTATGTCCGATACCAGTTGTTCCCTCAACACCAGCCGTCTTAGCAGACAATTCTGCGATACGACCGACAGCCTTAACCAGGTGATTTTCAGCACCACCTAGGACAAAAATCCCCGCAGAATCATAACCACGGTATTCGAGCTTTTCAAGCCCTTGAATCAAAATATCAGTTGCATTTGTGTTTCCAACAACACCAACAATTCCACACATAGTATATACGACACAGACCAGCTGTGCTTTCTCCTTAAATTGGTATAGTCTGATTTCCCTTTTACAGAATCAGCAAAAACAGTATATACTTGTTTTTCTCACTTGTCAAGAATAAAAATTGGTATAGTTTTTCTATCTGGTATTTTATCAAGATTTCATTTGATACCTGACAAGTCAGCATCAATTACTTATAATAAAAGAGGAGGTATTTTCCATGTGGTTTTTCTTCGCACTTTTATCAGCTGTCTTTGCAGCCTTAACGTCAATTCTAGCCAAGATTGGGATTGAGGGAGTTCCATCCAATCTAGCAACCGCTATTCGTACGGTCGTCGTCATCCTTATGGCTTGGGCTATGGTTTTCCTGACCAATAGTCAGACTGAAATCGTCAACATCAGTAGAAAAAGTTGGCTCTTTCTCATCCTATCTGGTTTGGCAACAGGTGCCTCCTGGCTCTGCTACTACAAGGCACTACAGATGGGCAATGCGACTGAGGTATCTGCTGTCGATAAATTCAGTCTCGTCATTACCCTTGTTCTAGCCTTTTTCTTTCTACAGGATATCCTGACGTTTAAAACAATTATTGGCTGTATCCTGATTACGATCGGAACCTTGGTGATGATATTGTAATAAAGAGTGAGATGAACACCATCTCACTCTTTTCATTCTTAAAATCCATTATGGTCGCTGAGTTCTTTGAACCAATGGCCTGATTTCTTCAGGCGACGTTCCTGTGTTTCCAAGTCAAGTTCAATCAAACCATAACGATTTTTATAGCTGTTGAGCCATGACCAGCAGTCGATAAAGGTCCAAATCAAGTAGCCCTTACAGTTGGCCCCGTCTTCAATGGCACGGTGAAGTTCACGCAGATGCCCTTTGACAAAGTCAATACGATAGTCGTCCTGAATCATCCCATCTTGACGGAATTTTTCTTCACCTTCAACACCCATGCCATTCTCTGTCAGCATCCACTCAATATTACCATAATTTTCCTTGATATTTTGAGCGATATCATAAATCCCCTGCTCGTAGATTTCCCAACCGCGGTGAGGATTGATTTTACGGCCCGGCATGACGTAAGGCTCATAGAAATGCTCTGGCAAAAGCGGGCTATCAGGATGTTTAGCAAAGCGTGGAGCCATGACGCGCAAGGGTTGGTAATAGTTGACTCCAAGAAAGTCCACAGTATGCTCCCGAATAAGATCCAACTCTTCAGCTGTAGAATCTGGCAGCAAATCATGCTCAGACAAGATTTCTACCAACTCCTGTGGATAAGCCCCCAAGACAGACGGATCTAGGAAAGATTGGGCTTGGAAGAGGTCGGCAATGCGAGCAGCCTTGACATCTGCAGGATGCTGACTACGTGGGTAGGCTGGTGTCAAGTTAAGGACAATCCCAATCTTAGAGCCAGGCAAAATCTCATGACAGACCTTAACCGCAAGACTACTAGCCAGTTGAGTATGATAAGCAACCTTAACCGCTGCTTTGGCATCTACCTTATGAGGATAGTGGGCATCATAGAAATAGCCAAACTCTACGGGGACAATGGGCTCGTTAAAGGTAATCCATTGGTCCACCAAGTCACCGTAAGTCTCAAAACAAAAACGAGCATAGTCTTCATAAGCCTTGATAGTGGTCTTATTTTCCCAACCATCCCCATCTTCTTGGAGGACAAAAGGCAGGTCAAAGTGATAGAGATTGACTAAGAGACGAATCCCCTTGGCCTTAATAGCTTCAAAAACCTGACGGTAGAAAACCACCCCTTGCGGATTGACCTCTCCACGGCCCTGTGGGAAAATACGAGACCACTGGATAGAAGTTCGGAAGGCTGTATGCCCAGTCTCTACCAAAAGCTCAATATCCTTTTCCCAGTTTTCATAGAAAGTTGATGTTTTGTCAGGTCCAATCCCATTGTAGTAGCGATTTGGCTCTACTTTGAACCAATAATCCCAGAGATTGTCTCCCTTTCCGTCACCAGGTACACGACCTTCTGTCTGTGGTCCAGAAGTAGAGGAACCCCAGACAAAATCCTTTGGAAATTTTAGCATAGCTATACCTCTTCGTTTACTCATTTTCCCCATTATATAGAAAAAACAAGGTAAAAACTAGTTACATTTTTGCCTTGTTTTTCTTCTGATTAAAGTTTTTATTTCTTGCTTAGGATTTCAAGGGTTTCGAGCAAGTTGTCTGCGTGAACTTCGATTGTGTCACCAGTTGCCTTGATCTTAACTTCCACGATACCATCAGCTGCTTTCTTCCCAACAGTGATACGGATTGGCAGACCAATCAAGTCGCTATCGCTGAATTTAACACCGACACGTTCGTTACGGTCATCTGTCAAGACTTCGTAACCAGCCTCCATTAAGTTGGCTTCTAATTTTTCTGTCAAGGCTTGCGCTTCTTCATCTTTAACATTAACAGTAATCAAATGCACATCAAATGGCGCCAATTCTTTAGGAAAGTTAACTCCCCAAGCGTAACGGTATTCACCTTTTGGCGTTTTATTGACAAAGAGGCGAGCGTGTTGCTCTATAACGGCTGAAAGGAGACGACTGACACCGATACCGTAACAACCCATGATGATTGGCACAGCACGGCCATTCTCGTCCAAAACATCTGCACCCATGCTTGCTGAGTAGCGAGTTCCGAGTTTGAAAATATGACCGATCTCAATACCACGCGCGAAGTTTAGAACACCTTGTCCGTCTGGTGAAATTTCACCCTCACGAACTTCGCGGATATCCACGTATTCTGCAGTAAAATCACGACCTGGGTTCACACCCGTCAAGTGGTAGCCATCTTCGTTGGCACCCACAACAGCATTGCGAACATCTTGCACCTTGCGGTCTGCAATGATTTTCACATTTTCTGGCAAACCAACTGGTCCAAGCGAACCAAAGCCAGCTGGGATAACATTTGCTACTTCTTCCTCGCTCGTAACATCAAAGAAATCTGCACCCAAGTGGTTTTTCAACTTGACTTCATTGAGTTGGTCATTTCCAACTAGAAGGGCTGCAACAAGCTCACCATCTGCCATGTAGAAGAGAGTTTTAATCGTTTGCTCTTCTGGCACATTAAGGAAGGCTGCCACTTCATCGATGGATTTAACACCTGGAGTTTCCACTCTAGTCACTTCTTCTTCCGCAACGACACGGTTGCTTGGCTTGTACTCGTTTGTTGCCATTTCTAAGTTAGCCGCATAGCTAGACTCACTTGAGTAGGCAATAGTGTCTTCACCAGAAACCATCCATTTGAGCAATTCTGCCTTGATTTCTTCTTGCACTTCTACAGGAATTTCATCAAATGAGGCAACTGACTTGTCTAAGACAACCCAGCGGTCGAGGTCTGTACGGGCTGGTGTGATGGCCATAAATTCTTGGCTATCCTTACCACCCATGGCGCCACCATCACCGATGATGGCCTTGAAGTCCAAACCACTACGAGTGAAGATACGTTCATAGGCTGCCTTGTACTCGTCATAAGTCACATCCAAACTATCGTAATTAGCATGGAAACTATAGCCGTCTTTCATGATAAATTCACGCGTACGGAGAAGTCCGTTACGTGGACGTTTTTCATCACGGTATTTCGGTTGGATTTGGTAAAGGTTGAGTGGCAATTGCTTGTAAGATTTCACAGAGTCACGAACAATAGCTGTAAAAGTTTCTTCGTGTGTCGGACCTAAGATAAAGTCTGACTTTTCACGGTTTTTCAGTTTATAAAGGTCTTCACCATAGGTTTCATAACGACCTGATTCACGCCAAAGATCAGCACTGAGAAGTGCAGGAGCCAACATCTCCACCGCACCAATCTTATCAAACTCTTGGCGCATGATATTCTTAGCCTTTTCAATCACACGGTTAGCGAGTGGTAGGTAAGAATATACACCGGCAGAAACTTGACGAACATAACCAGCACGCAACATAAGGGCGTGGCTGATAACTTGAGCATCGCTTGGCATTTCGCGAAGCGTTGGGATTAGCATTTTACTTTGTTTCATAATATTCCTCGATTATCTAAAAGAAGAGTCGCATAATGTCATTCCAGGTCACAGCTAGCATCAAGACAACCATGATAACTACACCAGCCATGGTGACATAGGTTTCAATTTCTTGTTTAAGGGGTTTCCGGCGGATAGCCTCTAGGATATTGAGCACAATCTTTCCACCATCCAAAGCCGGGATAGGAATCAAGTTAAAAATCCCGATATTGATGGAAATCATAGCTAGGAAATAGAGGACATTCTCAAGACCATTTTTAGCAGCATCGCTACTTGCCTTAAAAATGGCAACGGGACCACCGAGTTTGTTCAAATCTGGATGGAAAATCAAGTTTTTCAGAGCCGAAAGGATACGGAGCCCCGAGTCAGCAGCTGTCGTAAATCCACCAACAAACATGGATAGAAAGTCTGACTTGACCCCCGGTTGAACCCCAAGAATATAACGTCCTTGATTTTCTTCTGGAGTCACAGTGACTTGTTTTTCGCTACCATTTTCAGAAATGGTCACATCCAAGGTCGGGGCGGTCTTGTCCTTGGTATCTGCTTCCACAGCCTGGGTCAAATCTTGCCAATTTTTAACCTCATGCGAGCCGACCTTGGTAATTTGAGCGGTCTCAGCTACACCTACCTTAGCCAAAGCTCCCTCTGGCATGACATGAAAGAGATTGGTCTGAGTATCTCTAACACCGCCTTGCAAAAAGATCAAGATCCAAAAAACAACAACTCCTAAGATAAAGTTATTCATGGGACCTGCAAAGTTGGTGATGAGCTTGCCCCAGATAGAAGCATTTTGATACTGTACATCCAAAGGAGCGATGCGCACTTCGGTTCCATCTGCCTCAACAACCGTTGCATCATGATCCACTGCAAAAGTCTTTTCTTCTTCCAAGACCAAGCCTTTAATGAAGAGCTTGTCTTCAAAGTCAAACTGGGTTACCTGCATAGGGAGAGCCGTTTGATCCAGTTTCTTCCCTGAGAGGTTAATCCGTTTGACCTTACCATCGTCGGCAAGTGTTAAACTGACCGGAGTTCCTGTCTTAATTTCTGTCGTATCATCACCCCAGCCTGCCATACGAACATAGCCTCCTAGAGGAAGAATTCGAATGGTATAAGCCGTGCCATCCTTACCGATATGGGAAAAAATCTTGGGCCCCATACCAATGGCAAATTCACGAACTAAAATGCCTGATTTCTTGGCAAAATAAAAATGTCCAAACTCATGCACCACCACAATAATCCCAAAAACGAGGATAAAGGTTAGCAATCCAATCATTCAATATTCCTTTCTTTAAAACAGGCCAAATAAGTGCATCATTGGAAACACAATCAGCATGCTGTCAAAGCGATCCAACACACCGCCATGTCCAGGGATAAATTTTCCAGAATCCTTAACACCGAAATGGCGTTTCATGGCACTCTCAATCAAGTCACCAAACTGACCTGCCACACTGAAGAAGGCAGCAAAGAGACTCATTCTATAAATCCCATAAGGAAGAGCAACTGTGCTGTCCACTAACATGAAAACTACTGTTATCAGTACCGCACCTAGAATACCACCGACAAAGCCCTCAATACTCTTATTAGGAGAAACTCTTGGTGCCAACTTATGTTTACCAAAATTCATCCCTGTCAGGTAGGCTGCGCTATCTGTCGCCCAAACGATAAAAAGGGCCAAAAGTACCTTGTCAAAACCTGCCACCCGAGCATCTAGTAAGGCATTGAAGCCAAAACCAACATAAAAGCTCACAGCAATTGGAAAAGCGGCATCTTCAATCGTATAGTTTTTACTGAAGACGGTCGTCCCTAGCATTATGGTAATCAAAACACTGTAGGCAACCACATTCCCATCAACAGGCAAAAAAGTTAGGTAATTTTCTAAAGGAACTGTGAGAGCGAAGGTCGCAAAAAGAGTCAAAGCACCCTCAATGGTCATAGTCTTTAGCCCCTTCATGTGCAAGAGTTCATGGACACCTAGCATCGCTAACAAGCCAATCCCTATCTGCAACAGGAGCCCTCCCGAAAACAAGACTGGAAGGAAAATCGCCAGGGCCAATACCGCAAACAATGTTCTCTTTTGTAAATCCTTGGTCATATCTTCTCCTAAACTCCTCCAAAACGGCGATTGCGATGGTTAAAAGCAGCAATAGCTTCCTGCAAGGCGGCTTCATCAAAATCAGGCCACAAGGTATCCGTAAAGTAAAGCTCACTATAGGCTGCTTGCCATGGCAAGAAATTACTCAAACGCAACTCACCACTCGTACGGATAATCAAATCCGGATCCCGCAAATCCTTTGGCAGGTGTTGCGTGAAAAGATAGTCCCCAATCATATCTTCTGTGATATCACCAGGGTTGATTTTAGCATCTAGAACATCTTGAGCCAAGCCCTTAAGAGCCTGCGTAATTTCAGCACGACCACCATAATTGAGCGCAAAATTGAGAATCAAACCCGTATTGTTCTTGGTCAACTCCTCTGCTTTTTTCAAAGCTTCAAAAGTCGGCTTAGGCAAACGGTCCGTCTCTCCAATCATCTGAATCTTAACGTTATTTGCATGCAATTCAGGAACGTAGTTGTCATAAAACTCAACGGGCAAGTTCATGATAAACTTGACTTCTTGATCTGGGCGTGTCCAATTTTCTGTTGAAAAGGCATAAACCGTGATGACCTTAACTCCCATCTTGTTAGCCGCCTTGGTCACTTTTTGGAGGGCTTCCATCCCCGCCTTATGACCAAAAACCCGTGGTTGCATCCGTTTTTTTGCCCAACGACCATTCCCATCCATGATGATGCCAATATGAGCAGGAACCTGTGTTGGAACCTCGACTTCTACAGCTTTATCTTTCTTAAAAAATCCAAACATGTTCTTATTCCTATTCAAAAATCTATCGTTTCATTATACCATATTTCCCTATTTTCTTCTATTGCTAAGTTATTAGCTCTCCGTACAGACAAAAAATAAGCCGCCTGATTGGGCGACTTAATTTTATAGGGAGATTATTATGAAAAAGTTTTAGGAGTTTAAGTTAAGTTCCTCTTAACTTATGAACCTAGTATACCGTCCCTAACTTAAATTTTTCTTAAGTTTTTTGAGAAAGTTAGATTTTTCCATTTTTCTTGCCAATTTTTCTTGGACAAGCGTTCTTGATAGAGTTTCATTCGGTCCTCATTCTCTAAAAAATGAGGAGTTGGGAATACCTGAAAATTCAAAATATCCTCTAGACCATAGGGCGCAAAGAGCTCTATAGTTGCGTCGGCATGCAAGCGGAGTCCTATCGCTGTACAGCGTTCGGGATACTTACTCATGGCATCACGAGAACTCGTGTAAAGCGCAGTGTGGGGACTGTGCAGATGCATATAGACCTGATTTTTCAACTCCCACTGATACTGAGGAAAATCTTCTCTCAGCTTTTTCTCTAGGGATACTGTTTCCTCATAAGAAACATCTGAATCAAAGAAAATCACATCCACATCCGTCTCACTATCAAAAGGCGATTTGTCTGACAAGAGATTCCAGATGAAATTCCTGACAGAACCTGCTGCCAACCACGAGTCTTTCAGATCAAGATCACGAATGATGGTCAGAATGGTCATCATATCTGGATTTCCTCTGAAAGCATCTAGAATTTCTTGCTCATTTTTCACTGTATTCATAACCTAAATGCTCATATGCCTTAGCAGTTGCCACCCGTCCAGAACGAGTTCGCATGATGAAACCTTTCTGAATCAGGTAAGGTTCGTACATATCTTCGACTGTCTCACGCTCCTCGGCAATATTAACAGAAAGAGTTCCTAAACCGACAGGACCACCACCGTACATCTCAATCATGGTGCGAAGGATTTTTTGGTCTACATAGTCCAAACCTTCACGGTCTACATCCAGCATGGTCAAAGCCTTATCCGTAATCACATCATCAATCAAGCCATCCCCCATAATCTGGGCAAAGTCGCGCACGCGCTTGAGGAGACGATTGGCGATACGAGGAGTTCCTCGACTGCGTAAGGCCAACTCTGAAGCTGCCTCATGAGTGATTTCCATCTCAAAAATATCTGCCGTCCGCTCAACAATCTCTGTCAAGTCAGCGTGGGCATAGTATTCCATATGACCTGTAATCCCAAAACGTGCCCGCAGAGGATTTGAGAGCATCCCCGCACGTGTCGTTGCACCAATCAAGGTGAAAGGTGGCAAGTCCAAATGGACACTGCGACTGCCTTCACCAGCACCAATCATGATATCAATGTAGAAGTCCTCCATGGCACTATAAAGTACCTCTTCTACCGACATGGGCAAGCGATGAATCTCGTCGATAAAGAGGACGTCTCCCGGCTCCAAATCATTCAAAATCGCTACCAAGTCACCTGCTTTTTCAATGACAGGACCAGACGTTTGCTTGAGATTGACCCCCAGTTCATTGGCAATAACAAAGGCCATGGTTGTTTTCCCGAGACCTGGAGGACCAAATAAAAGAACATGGTCCAGCGCCTCATCCCGCATTTTTGCTGCCTCAATAAAGATTTGCAGCTGGTCCTTGACCTTATCCTGTCCAATATATTCACGTAAATATTGGGGACGGAGGGTACGTTCTACTAACTCCTCATCCCCCATGATCTCATTGTCTAAAATTCTACTCATGGCTCTATTATATCAAAAATCCAAGCCACAAACAAAAAAGCCACCTGATTGGGTGGCTTCTTTAGGGAGATTATTATGAAAAAGAAAAGTTTAGGATTTCATTAAATAAAGTTAGGAGGTCTTTATTTAATAACTATATGATACAAGATGAATCTTAAAGCTAACTTAACTTTTTCTCTGATTTATCATTTTTTAAAAAATTTTTTTCAAATGGATTTTTCCTCTCCAAATCATAAAAAAGCCACCTGATAGGGTGACTTCTTTAGGAGATTATGATGAAAAAGAAAAGTTTGGGATTTCATTAAATAAAGGGTACTCAATGAAAATCGGAATCAGACTAGGCAGATAGGCGCAAGCATAACTATAGTTAGCTAAGTCGACTCTAACAAAGGTTGATGAGATTTTCGAAGAGTATTAGGAGGTCTTTATTTAATAACTATATAATACACAAGGAGACTTAAATTTTACTTAAGAAAAAATATTTTTTTATCTTTTTCGATCCACCCAAATCATGCCTGTACAATCATAAGTAGATAAGGTTTCAAATCCCAGAGAACGATAGAATTCCAAGGTTTTTTCTGTCTGTTCGGTCACTAGTTGGACTTGATAGGCATCTTTGTAATCACCTAAAGCCTCTTTCATTAAGGCACTGCCAATCCCTTGGCGCTGATAGCTAGGCAAAACGATCAAATCCTGGACAAAAATCGATGAAAAACCATCTCCAACCAAACGGACCAAGCCCACCACGGCATCGCCATCAAGTGCTATATAAATCGCTAATGAGTGAGACAAGGCTTTCTTCAACATCTGAGGTTGATGTGTATAATTTATCCATCCAACTGCCTGATAGAGATGCAAAACATCCTCTAGCTTGACAATTTCTTGCCTTCTAATAGTCATCATCTCAATACCTCTCAGAATTCTCTCAAGCTCTTGTACTGTCGTCCATTTTTATCAAAATTTTCAGGAGTCAACCATGTTTCTAAACGAGCTTTGACTTGAGGCCAGTCCTTATCAATCATAGACAACCAATCCGTATCTCTCGTACGCCCCTTATAAACAACTGCCTGGCGGAAGGTTCCTTCATAGACAAATCCCAAACGCTCCGCAGCTCGTCTGGATGGCAGATTAAGAGCATCACACTTCCATTCGTAGCGACGATAGTTAAGCTCCTCAAAAACATATCGCGCTAGGAGATACTGAGCCTCTGTCCCTATACGTGTTCCCCTGAGCTCTGGAGAAAAAGTGACTGCGCCCACTTCTATTACTCGGTTATTCTGGTCAATGCGCATGAGAGAAAAAGTCCCTAAAGCCTTACCAGTTGCCTTGTCTATAATCACGTAGTAAAAACGGTCCTTACGAGCCAACATCTGATTTAAGACGGTAACCAACTCCTCCATATCTGCCACTGGTTCCTGAAAGAGATAGGTCCACATCTCCCGAGGCGTATCTGAACCATAAACAGCTAATAAATCCTCTGCATGCTTTTCTACCGAAAGAGCCTCTATCCGAGCGTAGCGCCCTTCTAAGAAATCAATGGAAGGCAATTCACCAGATGTATAACCTTCCATTGACTCACCAATTATCTGACCATATTCATTTACTGGCATTGTTTTCTCCTTGTTTTAGGCTGAAAATACTATATCATAATTTGCTCTATATGGAAACTAGCACTCTCCTCAAACCTCATCCTCAACACTACATTAGTGATTCGTTTTCTTTCTTTTATCTTCTAAGGCTTGATTAATTCGTTGGGTGAGTTTGTGAGTTTGCCAGATCTGGTACAACCATATCAGTCCATAAATTAATAAGAAAAAGAACCAAAGCAAGGGACTCAACAATGCTGAACCCCAGCCAAAAAATAGGTAGGTTAATACTAAAATAGTAGCTGTCGCTAACAAATGAACTCCTACACGCATACTATAAGCAAGAAACTCTAGTCTTTCAAGGATTAAAGTCAATACCCCCATAATTCCACTCATCAAAAACAAAGCTAGAATATTTTTTGTCGTTGGTGCGGGATAGGTAATACCTGAATAAAACTGAGCCAATAACACCAAACTCAAATAAACAAAGGAGGCCGTACGCATTCCTGATACAAAATAAGCAATCAATCGCTTCATGATTTTCTCCTATAAACCTAGATAATCCATTAAGGACTTAACGTATTTCCGACTCACACTCGATTTGAGACCCCGAGTCATCTTAGCCATCATGTTCCCTGAAAAGCTATCCGATAATGACTCTAAATGGTCAATGTTTATAACTGAATGACGTGATATCTGTATAAAGTTACGCCGGTTAATCCGATTCTGAAAGTTTGTCAATGTTTCCTTAGTTTTATAAATCCCGTCTACTGTATAAATGGTCAACAAATTTTTATCGATATCTGCTAGAATAAGATCCTCAATTTTCACCATAACCAGATGATCATCCGTTCGAATAGGAACGACCACCTGATTGGTCGTTGAAAATTGTTCTAAATACTCCATGACCTCTCTTGCTTGGTCGGTTAACTGAGCTGCCTGAATTAAAATGTGTGGGTCTTTTTCTGAAAACTCTGTCTTCATTTCAAAACGAATCTTCATTTTCTCTCCAATACATCTTTATTTTCTCTTGCTAAACACTTTAACAAATAAAAGCCAAAGAAAAATAGCGATGAGACTGATAATAACCACTATAAAGTATGTTTCTTCCTTTGTCAATAGTTCTTGCCAGTTGATTTGGATTCCCATTTTTTCTTGAAATTCCTGTAACAGACTGTTATTTCCTGAAAATGCGGTCTCTAACCGCTCTTTCATCAAGACTTGTCGATAGAGAGAAGCAATATAAGTTGCAGGGGTACATTTCATGAAAAGCTGTGCAGAATCAGGTGATACTCCAATGGGGATATAAGTTCCTACTAAAAATCCAGAAGCAGTTCCCACTATCGTTGCTAGTTTACCAAGGCTATCTACAGATTGAAAACGGTAAATCAAGAGAACATTTACCAGACTTGAAAGCAGACTGCTTAACAACATAATCAAAGCGATTTCCGGTAAATAGCTGATAACTGGGCTCTCTTTAAAATAAAAACTCATAACAGCATACATAAACACCTGCATGACAAAAGAAATGACAATACTACTGATTAGATAGGACGCCTGTAAGGCCCAGTTACCTAAATCTGTCAAGAAAAGATCTTGATCCACTTGATTTTCGCGGTCCTGAACCATTTGTTTAAGAGCTGTAAAACTGGTTGTCATCCCAGTCACAGCCAATGTCCCACCCATCAGCCAGTTATTTAAAAGGTTCGTACTATTAGGGAGTTGGGACCAAGAATCCGTCAAATTCTTCTGCAAAAAAATAATATAAAGGAGGAAGGAAATCAATGCCCCCAATAATGAGAAAAATACCCCCGAACGATTACGAAAATATAAGATAAAATTCCGTTTCAATAAAGCTAACATTAGCGAACCTCTCTTCCTGTAAGTGCAATAAAGGCATCATCCATAGTACCCGGACGAAACTCAAAAGAATCAATTTCTTCTCGAACTTTTGCCAAATATTCAATGGCCTCCTGTGACGTCCTTGGATAAAAAAGATATTCCATCTCATTTTCTTCCTCGACTGTCATTCCAGTCTGTCGCAATTTTTCTAGATCCTTCATTTCCTTAAAACGAATTTTTAGGATATTAGATGCATACTGGCTTTTAATAGCAGTCGCAGAACCTTGCGCAATCACTTTCCCATGATCAACGATATAGATCTGATCCGCTTCATCTGCTTCATCCAGATAATGAGTCGTTAAGATAATAGTCATCCCTTCATCCTTTTGTAGTCGATACAGTAGATCCCAGATGGATTTGCGAGTTTGAATATCAAGACCTGTCGTTGGTTCATCCAAGAAAAGAATATCTGGTCGCGAAAGAAGAGCACGCGCAATATCAACCCGACGTTTTTGCCCACCTGACAAAGTCCCATATAGTTGTTTCTGGAAAGCAGTCAAACCCAGTTGATGAATCAAATCATCCACACGACTTTCCGCAATCTCCTTATACTGTTGAGCACGAATCGTGAGATTTTCCCTAACCGTCAACATCTCATCCAGTACACTAGCTTGAAAAACCACTCCGATTTTCGTATTTGGCGCATATCGAATCTGACCTTGTGTCGGCTTTTTCAAACCGATTAACATGGAAATGGTGGTTGATTTCCCTGCACCATTGGGTCCCAAAATAGCATTGAAACTTCCTTTTTCAAACTCTAACTGGATATCGTCGACAGCCATATGATTGCCGTACCGTTTAGTCAAATGTTTAGCTTGTAAAATCATATTTTTTCCTCCTCTTTACCACACTAGTTTAACAAAAAGTATGAAAGAAAAATCGACTTTTGAGATAAGCAGTTAAAATGAAAGGCCAAGTGGTAAAATAATGGGGGTTAAATTAAAGTAGAGCAGGCTTATTTTTCTCCTATCGAATCACTAGAGGAAGTTTAAAATCACTTACAACCACACATTATATTTTTAAACATGTGCTATAAAAGAGGTGTTTTATAGCATCTGGCAGAAAAATCCAGGAGTCAATAGTATTGTTCTCGCTAAACCAAACAATAAAAAATGAATCAGAAATAATGGCACACACTCCCTTCTAGTAAAATGAAAATGCTGAATGGGGCAGGATTGAATTTGAAGCAAGCAAGTATGGTCCTAAATTTGAAACTGCCATTAACGATAAGTCTATCTATTAGGAAAGAAATCTTCAATACAAGCAAAAACAGCTCTTGTTATCCAAGAAGAGCTGTTCTTTTTTATGAAAGAGAGAGTCACTAGTGACCCTTGTGCTTCTCTCTACGTTTTTGCTGTTTGCGTTCAAATTTCTCTTGCTTGAGCAATTGCTTTTGGAGACTAGACTGTTGTTTTGAATACTTTTTTCGTTCGTCATACTGCAACTGCAAGAGCTCTTGTGACTTAGAAGAAACTTTCTGCTTCACCTGTTTCTTTACAGCTCGCTGCAGACGCTTCGGATTCTTAATCTTCACATGCTGTTTGACTGTTGCCTCTGGACTAAAAGACAACCGAACAAACTGAGTCTGTAAAAGTTTCAAAATTTCATCCTCTTTTGGTTCCTGACCAAATGTCACTCGACAAACTTGATAAGTTCCCTCGTACTCTTGTTCAAACAATCCATGCCAAAAACCATCTTCAAAATAAACTGTCAAGCCAATTGAAACGATTTCCATGACAGCACCTCCTTAAATCTATCCCTAAGAATGGACAACCAAGGAGGAAGGTTACTGATAGGCTTGCCTACGTCTGGACTACCAACCAGAACTGTGTTTTTATCTTAGTTGGAACTATTATAGCACGGTTCAGCACTATCTACAAATTTTTCAGATGTGTATCAAAAAAATTTATCGTAGCAAACCATGAGTCTACACTTTCTTTCATTAATAATCGCCAATCTTTTCGATAACGATGATTTGGTTGATACGCAATCGTCAACATATGCCCTGTTTCATGGTATTTTTTAAACAAAATGGATTCCCCTTTATAGTGTGAAATAATATCATCTATCGCGGATGATGCATTCCATATTTCATCAACATCGCTTCCTAGCAATAATAAAGGAGAGGCAATTTTACTCACATCAATCTGAGCCCTACTATCTTCAGGAATATGTTTTCCAAAAAACTTGTTTAACAAATAATTTCCTAGTTGAAATTTTTGATACGGAAGTTCTTTTTGCAAATATGTCCAAGAAGATGAATGAGAGTTGAGTTTTCCCTTTATTCCCTCAAATATTATATTTGAGGGGGAATTGAGTACCAAACATTGCACATCATCCAAAATACTTTGTCCAGCCAGAACAAGCTCTGCTCCTTTAGAACGACCATATATTCCTATTTTTGTATTATCAACTTGAGGATGATGATATAGAAAATCTTTCGCTTCCTCCAGACATTCTATCGGAATTCGTTCTAAATTTTGGGGTAACCCCTCTAAACCAAAATAAGCTATCGCAAGACAAATATAGCCTCTAGAAGATAAAAGTTGGGCAATGTTCTGAGCTTTTTCAATTCTTCCCTCACTACCACTAACAATAATCACGGCCGGCGCCTTTCTTAACTTTTCATCATAAAATAATCGACCTTGAAAATGCTTATCATAAATATCTTGATACCTTATTCCCAGATTCATATAACGCCTTACAAAACTTTTCTCCGCGACCACATCTTTCCCCATCTTGATTTTAATTTTAACACCAAAACGATCTCGCAATGGAATTCTATCAAGAGAACTCGGTAATCTCCTTCTCCTATTCTTCATCGGTTTCGCATTAAAGAATAATCCCATTTCTGAAATCCCTTTATAAGATCCCGAAATAGATGCTGTCTGAGAGGTATCAATCATACCGTCCTGATCAGATAAAAAAATTGCGGTTGATTTCCATATAACATCATGATCTAAAAGTAAGGGAGCATTTATACAGTAATAATCAGACAGGTACATTTCCACACAATACATTGTCCTTGGTTCTAAACCATTGATAGTAATAGAAAAAGATTCATCCGCTAAATCTGTTTGTGAAATCAGTTCTATGTTTACAGTCATATCTTCTCCTTTTGTTAATATACTTAACAACTAAAATTAAAATTTACCGCGACTTTTACCACGGTAATTCTCCCCACACCTTTTCAATGTCATCCATCAATTTCACAACTGTTTGAAGTTCCCCCTCGCTATAGTTGTTTAAAACTGAAAAGATTGATTTTTCAATATATGCTTGTTGCTCCTTATGGATTTTAAAAACTTCGATGCCTTTTTCAGATAATCTCAAATATTTATTTTTCCCATTATTCGAATCAAAATCAAAAAAAACTAAATTTTTTTGAATCAATCTTCTAACACTTTGAGTTATTGCACTTCTCGAAACTTCTAATAATTCAGATAATTTTACTAGATTTAAGGGCTGATTTTTCCCAATCACAACAATCAAATGTACCTCATTCAACGTAATAGATTTGTCAACAACACTTTTATGTTGATTTTTTTTTAACTGTTCAAACGCTAAAATAAACCTGTTGAAACGATTATTAAATGTAATAAATTCTTTTTTATCCATAATCTCTCTTTTCTTTGTTAATCATATTAACAAAATAGAAACTTCTTGTCAAATAAAAATCCTCCAGATTCTACTCTGAAGGATTTCTATCTTATTTCAAAACGATATTAACGAGTTTAGTTGGCTCAAACAGTTTGGGGAACTGTTTGAGGTTGGAAATCAGCAAATAAATTGGTTATTTCACAACAATATTAACCAATTTATTCGGTACCGCAATCACTTTCACGATTTCCTTACCGTCAATCTCCGCTTTGACTTTTTCGTCAGCGAGAGCAATTTCTTGTAATTCTTCGCGTGAGAGGTCTTTAGCGACCATGAGTTTGGCACGAACTTTTCCTTTAATTTGGACGACGATTTCGATTTCGTCTTCAACCAATTTGCTTTCGTCCCAAATTGGCCAAGCTACATAAGAGATGGGCTCACCTGTTGCAGCAACAGTTTGCCAGAGTTCTTCTGCCAAGTGAGGTGCAAATGGGGCAATCAATTGGATAAAGCCTTTGGCGTAGTCCACATAGAGTTTGTCTTCCTTATTAGCAGCGTTGACAAAGACCATAAGTTGGGCAATGGCTGTGTTGAATTTCATGGATTCGATTTGCTCAGTAACAGATTTAACTGTTTCATTGTAGACCTTGTCAAGAGCGCCATTATTTTCCGCAGCGATTTCTTTACTTGTAATCAAACGGTAAACACGGTCAAGGAATTTACGGCTTCCTTCCAGACCTTCTTCTGACCAAGCGATGGAAGCGTCAAGTGGCCCCATGAACATTTCATAAACACGAAGGGTATCAGCACCATATTGTTCCACCACATCGTCTGGGTTGACAACGTTCTTGAGCGATTTAGACATCTTGGCTGGTGCTTGCTCCAACTCTTCTCCTGTTTCCACATGGAAGAAAGAACCGTCACGTTTTTCAACCTTATCAGTCGCTACAAGAGCTCCACGGTGGTCACGGTAGCTTGTTCCCAAAATCATTCCTTGGTTAAAGAGTTTTTGGAATGGCTCCTTAGTCGGAACAACACCGAGGTCATAGAGGAATTTATGCCAGAAACGAGCGTAAAGCAAGTGAAGTACAGCGTGCTCCGCACCACCCACGTAGATATCCACTGGCAACCATTGTTTGAGGAGATCCTCGTCGGCCAATTTTTCTGTGTTGTGTGGGTCGATATAGCGGAGATAGTACCAACTTGAACCTGCCCATTGTGGCATAGTGTTTGTTTCACGACGACCTTTGACACCATCTTCACGCGTCACTTCAAGCCAGTCGGTCAAGTTAGCCAATGGGCTTTCCCCAGTACCTGAAGGACGGATATCCTTGGTGACTGGCAAGACAAGTGGGAGTTCACTTTCAGGAACAGCTGTTGAAGTCCCATCTTCCCAATGAATGATTGGGATTGGCTCACCCCAGTAACGTTGACGGCTAAAGAGCCAGTCGCGGAGACGGTAGGTAACCTTCTCTTGTCCACAACCCTTCTCTTCCAACCAAGCCACAATTTTAGCAATAGCGTCTTCTTTGTTAAGGCCATCTAGGAAGTCTGAATTGACATGAAGACCATCTTCAGTATAGGCAGCTTCTTCAACGTTTCCACCTTCTAGCACTTCTACGATTGGTAGGCCAAATTGTTTGGCAAATTCCCAGTCACGTTGGTCATGGGCAGGAACAGCCATTACCGCACCTGTACCATAGCTAGCAAGAACATAGTCCGCAATCCAGATTGGAATTTCCTTGCCATTGACAGGGTTAATGGCATAAGCACCAGTCCATACACCAGTTTTTTCTTTGGCTAGGTCGGTACGAGCCAAGTCAGACTTGAGACTAGCTTGGTGTTTGTAGTCTGCAACTGCGTCAGCTTGCTCTGGACTTGTGATAGCGTCAACCAAGTCATGCTCAGGAGCCAAGACAGTGAAAGTAGCACCGAAAAGAGTGTCCGGACGAGTCGTAAAGACTGTGAATTCCTTGTCTGTTCCCTTAACTTTAAAGGTTACATTGGCACCAGTTGATTTACCAATCCAGTTGCGTTGCATATCCTTGATAGATTCTGGCCAATCCAACTCATCCAAGTCATTAAGCAATCGCTCTGCATAGGCCGTGATTTTAAGCATCCATTGACGCATCGGTTTGCGGACAACTGGATAGCCTCCACGCTCAGAGGTCCCGTCAGGAAGGACTTCTTCATTAGCGATGGCTGTTCCCAACTCTTCAACCCAGTTTACAGGGACTTCAGCTTCATAGGCTAAGCCTTTTTCGTAAAGCTTAGTGAAGATCCACTGAGTCCACTTGTAGTAGTTTGGATCTGTTGTATTAACTTCACGATCCCAGTCGTAAGAGAAGCCAAGCGCATTAATTTGGCGTTTGAAGTTGGCAATATTTTCTGCTGTGAATTCTGCCGGGTCATTTCCTGTGTCCATAGCGTACTGCTCAGCTGGCAAACCAAAGGCATCCCATCCCATTGGGTGAAGAACGTTGTAGCCTTGCGCACGTTTGTAACGGCTGAGGATATCGGTTGCTGTGTAACCTTCTGGGTGTCCTACGTGCAATCCAGCTCCTGAAGGATATGGGAACATGTCCAGAGCATAGAACTTCGGTTTTGAGACATCTGTTCCTGTCTTAAATGTATGATGTTTCGCCCAGTAGCCCTGCCACTTAGGCTCAATTTCTTTATGATTGTAAAAACTCATGGTCTCTCTCCAATTTTGTGATGTTACTATTATACCATTTTTGGGGGAATTTGGTCTCGTTCTATTCTACACTTTTCTATTTTACCTTGCTCTAGAATTTTTAAACTGCTATACTTATAACAGAAACCCCTTCTAAAGGAGGTAACGGATGTCTCATTCCTTTAAAAGATCTCTTCAAAAAGAAATTCTACATAGAAGCTCCATAGCAGCTTTTATATCTTCTCTTTTATTACTAATTTTTCTTTTTGGGTTTTCCTATTTTTTACAAAAACAACAACTAGCTAAAGATACTCAACAAATTGCTCAACATGTTCATGACATGAAACAAGCGAATTATGAATTGTTGGAAACTATGAATAAAAAAATGGTTCCAGAATTTATAGAAGGTAAACACACTGACAGGGAATTATTTAGTCTATTTTATGAAACAAAAGCTCAACTAAAACTCAGTTCTGATTTTGTCATTCTCGATGATACTGGCGAACTTTTATTTAGCACTAATCGCAATCATAAAGAAACTCTTTTAGCTCCCTATTATTTAAAATTATTAATTCAAAATCCTACCCAAGGATCCATTTCAGAGAAAGTTGCTCTATCTATGGATAAGCAGCATTATGCTGTCTTTATTATGCCCATAATTCAAAATCAACGAGCAATAGCTTACAGTATTTCTTTTGTTAATGAGAATGACTTCGTATCAAGTATCCCTTTAATTAATTCAAAATACGTCATCACAGATACCTTTGGTAATATATACTCTAGTAATACTAATCAATTTACACAATCAACTCTGGAAAAATTTGATGAGAAATCTCTCCATTCAAAAACACATTGGTTCGTTGAAAATCCAATTTTGATTGAAAAGCGTAAAGTTGATTCAATTTTTTCAATTTACACTTTCCAATCATTCTTTCCTATTCCTAGCTTACTTAGTCTTGCTTCCATACTAACACTTTGTATCTTTCTATTATATTTTTGGCAGGCTAGGAGAATTGCCCATAAAATCGCAACCCATAATGCTGGTCCTATTGAAAGTTTAGTCTTTCAATTACATGAAATTCCTAAGAAAAAAGAAAAGAAACTTACTCTCCATACTGAGGATGAATTTGAACTGATAGCTGAGAAAATTAACGATATGCTACAGGAGTTGGACGAACTTCATCAAAAGATGTTGACCATTGAAAAGGAAAAATGGGTTTTTGAAAGAAAAATGCTAGAAGCTCAGTTTAATCCTCACTTCCTATACAATACCTTGGAAACTATTAAAATCACGAGTATGATTGATGCTAGTATTACACAAGACCTTATTCAAAATCTAACACGCATCCTGCGATACAGCGTGACTGAATTAGAAAAAGAAACGACTCTTGGGAAGGACTTAGAAATTATCGAAGCATATCTAAAGATTCATCAGATTCGCTTTGAACAATTTTCTTATCATATTGACTATTCTCAAAAACTATATTCACAAGTCATCCCAAAACTTTTCCTATTACCGCTTGTAGAAAATGCTCTAAAATACGGAAGGCAGTATCGTATAGATCTTTCCATCTCTATCAAAATCACTCAGAATCAGGAAGAGCTAACCTTTATCATTATGGATAATGCCGGTGGTTTAACTAAACAAGAACGCCTACATATCCTAGAATCCCTGAACAGTCCACATACTCAACACGGTATTGTCAATAGTTACAAACGATTGAATAACTTCTTTGAAAATGTCGAATTGGATTTAGGAGTAAATCCTAAAGGTGAAACGTTTGTTAAATTTGTCACGAAAGGAAGAACACATGTTTAAGCTAATCATTGTCGAAGACGAGCACTTAATTCGAAAATGGCTTGAGATTGCTGTAGACTACTCTACCTTAGGTATTCAAGTCGTAGGAACCGCTAGTCATGGACAAGAAGGAATGGAACTAATTCAAAAACTAAAACCACATATTGTACTGACAGATATCACCATGCCTATCATGGATGCCTTCATGATGTTTGAAGCCACACAGTCTATTTCCTATGAAAAAGTAATCCTATCTGGCTATGATGATTTCCAAAATGCAAAAAAAGCTATGCAATTTGGAGCTGTAGATTTTCTATCAAAACCCATAAATATCATAGAATTAACAGAATGTCTAGAGAAAATAATTCTTCGCCTTCAAATGGATCAACATCAAAACAAGCCATTTTTACAAGATTATCAGATTTTTGTCACCTCTCTTCAAAAAATCAATCCTCAAAACCAACTGATTCAACAAATTCTCGAATTTATACACCAGCACTACTCCGAACACTTTACTATTTCTACTATTGCAGAAAATTTAGGCTATAGCGAAAGTTATCTATATAAAGTTATCAAAGAAGATTTTCCAATTACCTTGAATGAATATATCCTACAGTATAGATTAAAACAAGCAGTTGAAAAAATAATCCAACATCCTGACTATCCACTTAGCCAAATTGCTGAACAAGTGGGGTTCTCAGACTATAAATATTTTGGGAAAGTTTTTAAGAAATACTTTCATATTTCCCCAAAAGAATTAAAAACCATTGGAAGAATAGTATAAAAACTATTCTTCTTTTTTGTAGAGAATTTTCCACTATTAGGATAGAATTTTGAGTTTTAAAAACGCTTACATTCTTTTACAATAGATATAACAAAAACTTTGGAGGTATCCATCATGAAAAAGAAATGGATGTATTTTGCTGCTTGTGGACTTGCTATTCTAGGACTGACTGCCTGCTCTTCTGACGACACTTCAGGAGATAAGGCAACCGAAAACGGTGGAAGTGACACTCTGGTAGTCTATTCGCCAAACTCAGAAGGCTTAATTGGTGCGACAATTCCTGCTTTTGAAGAAAAATATGGTATTAAAGTTGAACTCATTCAAGCAGGAACTGGTGAGCTCTTTAAAAAGCTAGAGTCTGAAAAAGAAGCACCTGTAGCAGATGTCATATTTGGTGGTTCCTATACTCAATATGCCACTCACGGAGAACTCTTTGAAAATTACGTTTCTCCAGAAAACGAAAATGTAATCAAAGAATATCAAAATACAACCGGTTACTCAACTCCTTACACATTAGACGGTAGTGTATTAATTGTAAATCCTGATTTGACTAAGGGTATGAATATCGAAGGATATAGCGATCTTATCAAACCAGAGCTCAAAGGAAAAATTGCAACAGCTGACCCTGCTAACTCTTCTAGTGCTTTTGCTCAACTAACAAACATGTTACAAGCTGAGGGGGGATATGCAGATGACAAGGCTTGGACTTATGTAAAAGATCTCTTCACATTAATTAATGGTAAAATCGGTTCAAGTTCATCTGGTGTTTATAAAGCAGTGGCAGATGGAGAAATGGCTGTTGGTCTTTCATATGAAGATCCTGCAGTTAAACTTTTAAACGACGGTGCTAACATTAAAGTTGTTTATCCAAAAGAAGGAACTGTTTTCTTACCAGCGAGTGCTGCTATTATAAAAAACGCAAAAAACAAAGAAAATGCTAAGAAATTTATCGATTTCATCATTTCTCAAGACGTACAAGATACTCTAGGTACTACAACTACTAACCGTCCTGTTCGTAAAAATGCTAAAACTAGCGAAAATATGAAACCAATCGAACAAATCAAAGTACTAACTGAAGACTATGACTATGTCATCAAAAACAAATCAGAAATTGTTAAGAAATACAACGAAATCTTTACAGATATCCAATCTAAACAGTAATAGGGGTTGACTATGAGCGAGATTAAAATTATTAATGCTAAGAAAATTTACAATGATGTGCCCGTTATCGAAAATTTAAATGTTACAATTCCTAAGGGAAGCCTTTTCACTCTCCTTGGGCCTTCAGGATGCGGGAAAACAACTTTGCTTCGTATGATTGCTGGGTTCAACAGCATCGAAGGAGGAGAATTCTACTTCGATGATACCAAAATTAATAACATGGAACCTAGCAAGCGTAACATCGGAATGGTGTTCCAAAACTATGCGATTTTCCCACATTTGACAGTGCGTGATAACGTAGCGTTTGGACTCAAGCAGAAAAAAGTTCCAAAAGAGGAGCTCATAAAACAAACTAACAAATACCTTGAGTTGATGCAGATTGCTCAGTACGCTGATCGTAGACCAGATAAACTTAGTGGTGGTCAACAACAACGGGTTGCCTTAGCACGCGCTTTAGCTGTTAATCCTAGCGTTCTCCTTATGGATGAACCTCTAAGTAACCTAGATGCCAAACTTCGCTTAGATATGCGTCAAGCTATCCGAGAAATCCAACACGAAGTTGGTATTACAACTGTCTACGTAACTCATGACCAAGAAGAAGCCATGGCCATTTCTGACCAAATTGCTGTTATGAAAGACGGTGTTATTCAACAAATTGGTCGTCCCAAAGAGCTTTACCATAAACCAGCAAATGAATTTGTTGCAACATTTATTGGTAGAACAAATATAATCCCTGCTCGTCTAGAAAAACAAGCTGACGGAGCTTACATAGTCTTTGAAGACGGCTATTCTCTTCGTATGCCAACTCTTGATCAAGTTGACGAGCAAAACATCCGTGTTAGCATTCGTCCTGAAGAATTTATCCGTGATGAAAATGGTCCAATCAATGGAACAATCACTGACAGTGTTTACCTTGGGCTTAACACTGAATACTTCATTGAAACTGGATTTGCTCCAAAACTTCAAGTAAGTGAAGAATCAACATTCGAAGAAGATTTAGAAAAAGGAGATTGTGTTCGTTTGAGAATCAATACTCAAAAACTCAATGTCTTCTCTGAAGACGGTTCGCGAAATCTCATAAAAGGAGTCAGCCATGGAGCGTAAAAAACTAAACATATGGACTGGATCTTCCTTCTTCATTTTCCTTACCTACTTGGTTTTCTTGGTCTACCCAATTGTGACTGTACTAAAGCAAGCACTGGTAAATGAAGGTAGCTTCTCTTTAGAAAATTTTGTTACATTCTTTAGCAAATCTTATTATTCTGAGACACTCATTAATAGTTTTAAAGTTTCTGTAACTGCAACAATTACTTCTGTCGTTGTTGGTACCTTGCTAGCTTATCTATTTTCAATGTATGACTTCAAGGGGAAGAAATTTTTGCAAATCTTGATTATCATCGCATCCATGTCAGCTCCCTTTGTAGGTGCCTATTCTTGGATTCTACTTCTTGGTAGAAACGGAGTTATTACAAAATTTCTAACCAACACACTCCATTTGCCCGCTTTTGATATCTATGGCTTTAAAGGTATTGTACTTGTCTTTACACTCCAACTTTTCCCACTCGTTTTCCTTTACGTAGCTGGAACCATGAAGAGTATTGACAACTCCCTCTTGGAAGCTGCTGAAAGCATGGGATCTTTCGGCTTTAAACGAATTGTAACAGTCGTTTTACCTCTTCTAGTCCCAACTTTACTAGCAGCAGCGCTCCTAGTGTTTATGAGAGCTTTCTCAGACTTCGGTACTCCGATGCTGATTGGTGAGGGATATCGTACTTTCCCAGTATTAATCTATACTCAGTTTATCAGTGAAGTTGGAGGCAACTCGGCTTTCGCATCTGCCTTAGCAATCATGGCCATTACAATCGCCCTTGCTATCTTCCTCATCCAAAAGTATATTTCAAATCGTTTCAGCTTCAGTATGAACTCGCTTCATCCAATCGAACCTAAGAAAACGACAAAAGGAAAGATGGCTGCTATTTATGTAACTGTTTATGGTATTATTATATTCTCTGTCTTACCTCAAGTTTACTTGATTTATACATCATTCCTTAAAACATCAGGTATGGTATTTGTTAATGGATACTCATTAAATAGCTATAAAACAGCCTTCAACCGTATGGGGTCTGCTATTTTCAATACCATTCGCATCCCTCTACTTGCCTTGATTCTCGTTGTTTTATTTGCAACCTTCATCTCATACCTTGCTGTTCGTAAACGCAACCTATTTACGAATCTAATCGATAGTCTTAGTATGGTACCTTATATCGTACCAGGAACTGTTCTCGGTATTGCATTTATCTCTTCATTCAATACAGGAATCTTCGGAAGTGGCTTCCTTATGATTACAGGAACAGCCTTTATCCTGATCATGTCCTTATCTGTTAGAAGACTCCCATATACTATTCGATCTTCAGTAGCTAGCTTGCAACAAATTTCTCCGAGCATTGAAGAAGCTGCAGAAAGTTTAGGAAGTAGTCGTCTTAATACCTTTACTAAAATCACCACCCCAATGATGCTTTCAGGTATCATCTCAGGGGCAATCCTATCATGGGTAACGATGATTTCAGAACTTTCTACTTCAATTCTCTTATACAATGTTAAGACTAGAACAATGACTGTAGCTATCTACACTGAAGTACTTCGTGGAAATTATGGCGTGGCGGCTGCTTTGTCAACTATCCTCACTGTCTTGACAGTTACTTCATTATTACTATTTATGAAAATTTCTAAAAACAATAGCATTACCCTCTAGTTTTCCCCTATCAAAAACAGCCAAAAGGATATCCCTCGGCTGTTTTTTTCTTATGTTTATATGGTTACCAAATCTCTAGTTTATGGCAAGCAGTTCTATTTTGACTAAATAGAGGGCTCTTCCATCTTCTTACGTCCGAGCTCTCGATAGCTACGGTCACCAACAACTTCTACGCTAAACTGACCGTCCTCATATTCAAGAATCGTCACGCTACCATTATCCAGACCATGCGGATGCATGCCATTGATCAGATAAACAATGGTACCAATCGTCATTCCATGGCTCACAACGAGGGCATTACCCCCACCTTGTTCTTCCATTTCTTTAGCAATCGCTTCAAAGCCTTCCTTGATTCGACCACTGAGTTTTTCCCAACCTTCAGCCCAGCCTGCAGTATCAACCTCTACCAAACCTTCTGCTAGTTCTGCATAGGACAACTGATGAACATGGTCTACATTGAAAATTCTCGGAATCAATCCCATAAAGAGGTCCCCATCATAGGCCCCATCAAAACTACCAAAGCACCACTCTCTGATGCGCTTGTCCATGCGGTAAGGGATTTTCCCCTGTAGTCCAAGTTCTTCTAGGATAATTCCCATGGTTTGAATAGTGCGACCTGAATCACTGGAATAAGCGCGGTCAAACTGCAAGCCAGACTCTCTCAAGCCAATTCCCAGTTCATGGATTCCCAACTCACCTTCTGCAGTCAGAGGTGTATCACTCCATCCTTGAGCACGTCCAATTGTGTTAAACATCGTTTTCCCATGACGGACCAAGTACAATCTTACTTTAGACATTTTCTATCCTCCATTTTCTTCTATTATATCATGGATCAAAGAAATATTTGGCTTTCAAAAGCAAAGCCAACATTTGTAAATTACCCAAAAGAAAAGCTACCCTCATGGTAGCTTCCCTAGGAGATTATTATGAAAAAGTTTAGGATTTCTATTAAATAAAGTTAGGAGGTCTTTATTTAATGATTATAGTATACACAGTCATCCTTAAACTCAACTTAAATCCTCTCGCTTTTTTATTAATTTTTAAAACTATGGATTGGAGCTGGGATTTGCCCACCGCGAGAGATGAAATCAACAGACGAAGCCCCGTTGACCTTCATTACTGGAGCTGTCCCTAGCAAGCCACCAAACTCAATCATATCGCCTTCCTTGCCCTTTGGAATAATACGGACAGCCGTTGTTTTCATGTTAATAACACCGATTGCCGCCTCATCTGCAATCATAGCCGCAATGGTTTCAGCAGGCGTATCTTCTGGAATGGCAATCATATCCAGTCCAACTGAACAGATAGCCGTCATGGCTTCTAGTTTCTCTAAATTCAGAGAACCATCTTGCACCGCAGCAATCATCCCCTCATCTTCAGAAACGGGGATAAAAGCACCTGACAAGCCACCGACTTGGTTACAAGCCATCACTCCGCCCTTCTTAACTTGGTCATTCAAAAGAGCGAGGGCAGCCGTCGTCCCATGCGTACCAACTGTTTCTAGGCCCATTTCCTCAAGGACACGTGCCACAGAATCACCAACTGCAGGAGTTGGCGCCAAGCTTAGATCGACAATTCCAAAGTCAACACCAAGGCGTTCACTCGCCATTTGTCCAACCAGCTGACCGATACGAGTAATCTTGAAGGCCGTTTTCTTGACTGTTTCCGCTACTACATCAAAGCTCTGTCCACGAACCTTTTCCAAGGCACGCTTGACCACACCAGGACCCGAAACCCCGACATTGATGATAACATCTGCTTCGCCAACACCATGAAAGGCCCCTGCCATAAAAGGATTGTCCTCAACAGCATTAGCAAATACGACCAACTTGGCCGCACCCATATCTGATAAGTTCGCTGTTTCCTTGATGATACGTCCCATATCTGCAACTGCAGTCATGTTGATGCCTGACTTAGTTGAGCCAATGTTAACAGACGAACAAACCTTGTCGGTCTCAGCTAGAGCGCGTGGGATAGAATTGACGAGAATCTCATCTCCTTTTTGGTAGCCTTTTTGTACCAAGGCAGAGAATCCACCAATAAAGTCAACACCAATCTCCTTGGCAGCCTTATCAAGAGCCTTTGCCAAAACAACATAGTCTGTCGCATCAGTCGCAGCACCAATTAAAGAAATCGGAGTCACCGATACCCGTTTATTAACAATAGGAATCCCAAGTTCTGCAGCAATTTCATCTCCTACAGCCACTAGATTTGCAGCTTTAGTGGTAATTTTTTGGTAAATCTTTTCAGCAGCATGATTGATATCTGGATCAATACAGTCCAAAAGGGAAATCCCCATGGTGATGGTTCTGATATCGAAGTTCTGCTCCTCGATCATGGCAATGGTTTCTGTAACTTGTCTAATATCCATAGCCACCTCCTAGATATTATACATAGCGTCAAAAATCGCCGCACTTTGAATATTGATTTTGACATTCAAGGTCTGACCGAAAGTTTCAAACTCATTTCGTAGATAAGTGAAATCCTGTTTTTCGTCACTAGAAACGACCGCCATCATAGTAAAGTATTCATCCAACACCGTCTGAGAAATATCGTCAATATTCAAACCCAAGTCTGCAATCTTAGTAGACACGCCTGCAACGATCCCAGCCTTGTCCTTACCAACCACTGTAATAATAGCCTTCATCCTTATACCCCATTTCTACGATTTTTAGAAAACCTGAACGTTTTTGATTTTCTTTTTTCCTAGTATAGCATATTTCCATAGAAAATACTAAAAAACGCCTGCTTACGAAGTTGTTCTTAAGAAAAAAACAATTTCGTAAACAAGCGTCTACCCTATCAATTGATGATGAGTGTTCCCGCTAGGACCGAAGTCCCAGCGGTAGACCAGAGCTAGACTAAGAGCACAAGACTCCATCATCATAACACTCAACAAAATTGATGATTTTATACTAATTCGATGATCGCCATTGGCGCAGCATCACCACGACGTGGTTCAGTTTTAAGGATACGAGTGTATCCACCGTTACGTTCAGCATAACGAGGTGCGATTTCTGAGAACAATTTTTGAAGTGCTGTAGTAGAAGTGTACTTATCAGTTGCTTCATCATAGTTTTCAGATGCGATTTCATTACGTACGAAAGCAGCTGCTTGACGACGTGCATGCAAATCACCACGTTTACCTAGAGTAATCATTTTTTCAACAGTTTTACGGATTTCTTTAGCACGAGCTTCAGTTGTCACGATTGATTCGTTGATCAAAAGGTCAGTTGTCAAATCGCGAAGCATTGCTTTACGTTGTGAGCTAGTGCGTCCTAGTTTACGGTAAGCCATGTATTCCTCCTTTATTTATCTTTTAATCCAAGACCCAAATCAATGAGTTTGAGTTTCACTTCTTCCAAACTCTTGCGTCCAAGATTTCGTACTTTCATCATCTCTGCTTCAGATTTTTCTGTCAAATCATGCACAGTATTGATACCGGCACGTTTCAAACAGTTGTATGAACGCACAGACAAGTCCAGTTCCTCAATCGTACGATCCAAAATACGATCGTCAGATTCAGTATCAGCTTCTTTCATCACTTCAGTTGACTTAGCAATCTCAGTAAGATTTGTAAACAAATCAAGATGTTCTGTCAAGATACGTGCTGAAAGCCCTAAAGCATCTTCTGGAATAATTGTTCCATTAGTCAAGATTTCAAGGGTTAATTTGTCAAATCCATCATTGCTACCTACACGAGCAGGCTCTACTTGATAGTTGACTTTTGTAACTGGTGTATAAATAGAATCTACAGCAAGTGTTCCAACTGGTGCATTATCTTTTTTGTTTTCATCAGCAGGTACATATCCACGACCACTGTTAACAGTCATTGTCGCTTTTAGAGAAGAACCTTCACCGATTGTAAAGAGATAATGATCTGGATTTACAATCTCAACATCACTGTCAGTCAAAATGTCTCCAGCTGTAATTTCAGCAGGACCTTCAACGTCAAGTTCAATGATTTTTTCGTCTTCAACGTATGATTTCACTGCAATCCCTTTAATGTTCAGAATGATTTGCATCACGTCTTCACGAACACCTGGAACTGTGTCGAACTCATGCAAGACACCTTCAATGTTGATAGATGTCACTGCTGCTCCTGGTAGAGAAGCTAGTAGTACACGACGAAGAGAGTTACCAAGAGTTGTACCGTAGCCACGTTCAAGTGGTTCGATTACAAACTTGCCATAATCTTTATTTTCATCAATTTTTGTTATATTTGGTTTTTCAAACTCAATCATTTAGTTACTCCCTCTTAAACGAAAAGCAGTGTAATGCGATGATTATACACGGCGACGTTTTGGAGGACGAGCACCATTGTGTGGCACTGGAGTCACATCACGAATTGCTGTTACTTCAAGACCAGCGGCAGCAAGCGCACGAATAGCTGACTCACGACCAGAACCTGGACCTTTTACAGTAACTTCAACTGATTTAAGACCGTGTTCTTGTGCAGATTTAGCAGCAGCTTCAGAAGCCATTTGAGCAGCGAATGGTGTAGATTTACGAGAACCTTTGAAACCAAGAGCACCAGCTGATGACCAAGCAATTGCATTACCATGCACATCAGTAATCATAACAATAGTGTTATTAAATGTAGCGTGAATATGAGCAATACCAGATTCGATATTCTTTTTCACACGACGTTTACGTGTTGGTTTAGCCAAGACTTTTACCTCCTATATTATTTTTTCTTACCAGCAATCGCAACAGCTTTACCTTTACGAGTGCGAGCGTTGTTTTTAGTGTTTTGTCCACGGACAGGAAGTCCACGACGGTGACGAATACCACGGTAAGAACCGATTTCCATCAAACGTTTGATGTTCAAGTTTACTTCACGACGAAGGTCACCTTCAACTTTGATTGCATCCACTTCACGACGGATAGCATCCTCTTGATCTGATGTAAGGTCACGTACACGAACATCTTCTGAGATTCCAGCAGCAGCCAAAATTTTCTTAGATGTTGCAAGTCCGATACCATAAACGTAAGTCAATGAGATTACTACGCGTTTGTCATTTGGAATGTCAACTCCAGCAATACGAGCCATTTTTTCTCCTTTCTATCTTATCCTTGACGTTGTTTGTGTTTTGGATTTGCTGGGCAAATTACCATAACACGACCATTACGACGAATTACTTTACAGTATTCGCAAATTGGTTTGACCGATGGTCTTACTTTCATTTCTTATCCCTCCAAGTTTTTCGATTATTTAAAGCGGTAAGTGATACGTCCACGTGTCAAGTCATATGGACTCATCTCGACAGTAACACGATCTCCCGCTAAAATACGAATATAGTTTTTACGAATTTTACCAGAAACTGTTGCTAAAATCTGATGTCCATTTTCAAGTTCAACCGTAAACATTGCGTTAGGCATTGTATCGACTACTTTGCCTTCAACTTCAATCACATCGTCTTTTGCCACGCAAAAGCACCTCCATAAATTTCGATTCGATGCCTCTGAAAACAGAGACAACAATTATAAGTCAGACTATCTCAGTATAACATTTGTAGCGATTTTTTGCAAGTGTGAAAAACGCTTTATTTCAAATTTGTCAATACTTTTTCGATGTCTTTGAACACATCATTGATATCTTGATTTCCTTCGATATCGTGGACCAATCCTTTGGCACGGTAGTGAGCAATGATTGGTTCACCTTGGGCGATATTCACATCCAAACGACGCTTCACTGTCTCAGGTTTATCATCTTCACGTTGGTAATAATCTTCCTCTTTATAGTCAACTGGTGGGTTGAAAACTTTGTGGAAGGTTTCACCTGTTTCGCGGTGGATGATACGACCACACAAACGTTCCAAGAGACAATCTGGGTTCACTTCGATATTGATCACGCCTTCTAGTTCGATACCAAGTTCCGCCAATGTTTTGTCCAAGGCATGAGCTTGTTCAATCGTACGTGGGTAACCATCCAACAAGAAACCTGTTTCTTTGATGTCGTCCTGAGAAAGGCGTTCTTTAACAATTCCATTTGTAACTTCATCCGGAACCAACTCACCTTTGTCAATATATGACTTGGCAAGTACACCCATTTCAGTTTGATTAGCCATAGCAGCACGGAACATATCTCCAGTTGAAATGTGTGCCACGTGGAATTGCTCCACAATTTTAGCTGCTTGCGTTCCCTTACCTGCTCCAGGTAAGCCCATAATCAAAAGATTCATGATAGGATCTCCTTATTTTGTATTTAAATAGAAGCAGAAATTCGTTTCAACCCCTATTTAAAAACAAAATAGAAGAGGGGAGACGAAAATCTCTCTGATAGATAGACCTTCATACTCCACTCTCTAAGCAAAAGTAATCTTGCTTTTATTCTGTTTTGTCCATGAAACCAACATACTTACGTTTCAATAGGTAACCTTCTAGCTGTTTGATTCCTTCGATACCAGTTGAGATAATGATCAAAAGACTAGTTCCCCCAAAAGCAACAGCTTCTGAAAGACCAAAGACATCTTTTGCCACAATCGGCAAGATTGAAATCACACCAAGGAAGATTGATCCGACAGTCGCAAGGCGACGAAGAAGTTTCGACATGAATTCTTCAGTACCCTTACCAGGACGGACACCATGAATGTAGGCTCCACTCTTTTGCAAGTTTTCTGCTGCTTTCTCTGGATTGATCTGTACAAATGTATAGAAGAATGTAAAGAGAATGATCAACAAGGCATACATGGCAACACCTGTTGGAGATGTTGTAGATAACATTTCCTGTGCTGTACGTACCCAAGCCCAATCATGACCTGTAGCACTCAAAAATTGAAGAATGGCTGCAGGTGCTGCTGTGATGGAACTTGCAAAGATAACTGGGATAACCCCCGCTGGGTTTACCTTCAAAGGAAGGTATGAGCTTGATGGGGCTCCTTGAGCAACTTTTGTATATTGGATTGGAATTTTATATTCTGCCTGTTGAACAAAGGTTGTAAAGTATACAATCAACAAGACAGCGATAATCAAAATAACGACAAAGATAATAGATGAAGTCAAACGGCTACTTGGAATATTGACGAAGTAGTCAACATAGATTCCTTTAATCATCTCAGGGATTGAAGCGACAATACCTGCAAAGATGATCATAGAAACACCGTTTCCGTATCCCTTATCTGTAATTTGTTCCCCGAGCCAAGTTACAATCATACTACCTGCTGTGAGGATAATACCGATAGTAACAAAGACTTGTGGTGTTAAAGCTGTCGTTAATAATTTTGCTCCAGAAAGAGTGTTAAATCCTGCTGTAATCCCGATAGATTGAACAAATGCAAGCACAAGTGCAATATAACGAGTAGCTTGGTTTAGTTTTCTCCGTCCTACTTCCCCTTGTTTGCCCCATTCTACAAACTTCGGTAAAATATCCATTTGTAGCAATTGAACAACGATTGAAGCAGTGATATACGGACTTACTCCGAGTGCAAAAACGGAGAAGTTCTTCATGGCATTCCCTGAAACAAGACTAAGCATGTTCAAGAAAGATAAACCACTGAGAGCTTCTAAACTTTTCGCATTCACACCTGGAACTGTAATACTTGTCCCAATACGGAAAACAAGAATGATAAAAATTGTAAAGAGAATTTTTGATCGAACTTGTTTAACCTTGAGCGCTTCTTTTAGTAATTTAAAAAACATGGGTCACCTCTCTTAGATGACTTCTACAGAACCACCTTTAGCAGTGATAGCTTCCTCAGCTGATTTAGAGAATTTAGCTGCTTTCACAGTCAATTTCTTAGTCAACTCACCGTTACCAAGAATTTTAACTCCTGATTTTTCAGCTTTCACAATTCCTGCTTCGATAAGTACAACTGGAGTTACTTCTGCACCGTCTTCAAAGACGTTCAATTGGTCAAGGTTTACAATTGCGTATTCTTTAGCGTTGATGTTAGTGAATCCACGTTTTGGAAGACGACGGAACAATGGAGTTTGTCCACCTTCAAAACCAAGGCGAACTCCGCCACCGCTACGAGCTTTTTGACCTTTTTGACCGCGACCAGATGTTTTACCGTTACCTGATGAAGTACCACGACCAACACGGTTACGTACTTTACGAGAACCTTCTGCAGGTTTCAATTCATGAAGTTTCATTATTATTTTCTCCTCTTTTGTAAAATGCTAGCGCCGATAAGAGAGAAAAGGTTGTCTCCCTTATCAACTCGCCTATACATGGTCATCTAAGATGACTATACCTAGTTTTAGGGGATGAGTATTGCCACATCCCCTAAAAATTCATTAGTTTACTTCTTCAACTGTTACCAAGTGAGATACTGCAGTGATCATACCACGGATAGCAGCGTTGTCTTCTTTGATAACAGAGCTGTTCAATTTGCCAAGTCCAAGTGCTACAACAGTTTTACGTTGTGATGGAATGCGTCCGATTGGAGACTTAGTCAAAGTAATTTTAATTTGAGCCATTTTATCCCCTTTCTTATGCCAAATCAGAAACTGAAATACCACGAAGGGCAGCAACTTCTTCAGCGCGTTTCAATTGTTTCAAACCTTCAACAGTTGCGCGAACAATGTTGATTGGAGTGTTAGAACCAAGTGATTTAGATGTAATATCTGCCACACCTGCCAATTCCACAACGGCACGAACTGCACCACCAGCGGCAACTCCAGAACCTTCTACAGCAGGTTTCAACAATACTTTAGCTCCACCGAATTCTGAAAGAACTTCGTGTGGGATTGTTGTTCCAACCATAGGAACCTCAATCAAGTTTTTCTTAGCATCTTCTACTGCTTTGCGGATTGCTTCTGGAACTTCTTGAGCTTTACCAGTACCAAATCCTACGCGACCGTTGTGGTCACCAACAACAACAAGAGCTGCGAAACGAAGACGACGTCCACCTTTAACAACTTTTGTAACACGGTTGACAGCAACTACGCGTTCTTCTAATTCAACTGCATTGTCTTTAAATGCCATTTTCTAGTGTCCTCCTATTAGAATTTCAATCCGTTTTCACGAGCTGCATCAGCCAAAGCTTTCACACGTCCGTGATATAGATATCCACCGCGGTCGAACACCACTTCTGAAATACCTTTAGCGTTTGCACGTTCTGCAACGAGTTTACCGACAGTAACGGCTTGTTCAGTTTTAGTTCCTTTTGAAACTTCTTTGTCAAGAGTTGAAGCACTTGCGAGCGTTACACCCGCTACGTCATCAATCACTTGAGCGTAGATGCCTGTATTAGAACGGAATACGTTCAAACGTGGGCGATCAGCAGTTCCAGAGAGTTTTCCGCGAACGCGACGGTGGCGTTTTTGGCGGAGTTTGTTTTTATCTGGTTTAGAAATCACAGTTTTCACCTCTTTAGTTTTAAATCATGTGCTATGCACTAAGTTGGAAAATAGGTCGGTGGTTGAAAATCAACCACTCAACATTATTTACCTGTTTTACCTTCTTTACGGCGAACGAATTCACCAACGTAACGGATACCTTTACCTTTATATGGTTCTGGTGAACGAAGGCTACGTACGTAAGCAGCTGTTTGACCAACTACTTCTTTTGAAATTCCGCTAACAACGATTGTTGTTGGGTTTGGAAGTTCAAAAGTAATTCCTTCTGGAGCTTCAACTTCGTCTGGATGAGATTTACCAACAGCCAAAACAAGTTTTTTACCTTGAAGTTGTGCACGGTAACCAACCCCACGCATTTCAAGTTCTTTCTTGAATCCTTCTGATACACCAATTACCATGTTGTTCAAAAGGGCACGAGTGGTTCCGTGGATTGTTTTCATTTCTTTTGAATCGTTTGGACGGTGAAGAGTTACTTCAGTACCTTCCACACGAATTTCAATATCTTTTGAGAACTCACGAGTAAGTTCTCCTTTAGGTCCTTTTACAGTTACAACGTTGTCATTGTTAGTGATTTCAACACCAGCAGGCAACACGATAACTTTATTACCAATACGTGACATGTTTATTTTCTCCTGTTAAATTGTCAGGCCATAACGGCCAGTTTTCACGGGGGGGGAAATCGATTTCTCGATTTATAGGAACATTTAGGTTTCAATTTCAAAGTGAATCTAGGCATCGTCTCGTAGGCATAACTTTGGGTTAGGCAAGAGACGATAACGAGGAGTCACAAAGAAATTGGGAGCTAAATATTACCAAACGTAAGCGATAACTTCTCCACCAACGTTCTTTTGGCGAGCTTCTTTATCAGTAAGCAAACCTTCAGAAGTTGAAAGGATAGCAATTCCAAGTCCGTTAAGAACTTTTGGAAGATCTTCACGTTTTTTGTAGACACGAAGTCCTGGTTTAGAAACACGTTTCAAGTTAGTGATAACTTTTTCACCGTTTGGTCCGTATTTAAGGAATACACGGATGATGCCTTGTTTGTCATCTTCGATGATTTCTACGTTCTTAACAAAACCTTCGCGTTTAAGGATTTCAGCAATCCCTTTTTTGATGTTTGATGCAGGTACTTCAAGTACTTCGTGTTTCGCTTGGTTAGCGTTACGAATACGAGTTAGGAAGTCTGCGATTGGGTCAGTCATAACCATTTTGTTTTTCTCCTCTTACTAGTAGTTTGCAAGTTGCACTTGCTAGTTAATGATTGAGCTGGGCTCAGATAGTATTGACACATTCAAATGAGAGAACTCTTATTTGAACACGAGCTACAACCTGTGCAAAAAAGATAAATTTGTTTTGGAGCATCGCTCCTTCACCAAATTTCCTATTTTTGCTGTGGTTGTTACGCTCTTTGTATCATGATATTACCAAGATGCTTTTGTTACACCAGGAATTTGTCCTTTGTAAGCTAATTCACGGAAGCAAACACGGCAAAGTTTAAATTTGCGGTAAACTGAATGTGGACGACCACATTTTTCACAACGAGTATAAGCTTGAGTAGAGAACTTCGCTGGACGTTTGTTCTTAGCAATCATTGATTTTTTAGCCATTAGATTTACCTCCTATATTATTTTGCAAAAGGCATTCCAAGGCCTGTAAGCAATGCACGTGACTCTTCGTCAGTGTTAGCAGTTGTTACGATAACGATGTCAAGACCACGAGTTTTGTCAACGTCATCAAAGTTAATTTCTGGGAAGATCAATTGTTCTTTCACACCAAGAGTGTAGTTTCCGCGTCCATCAAATGATTTTGTTGGAACACCGTGGAAGTCACGCACACGTGGAAGTGAAACTGAAACCAATTTGTCCAAGAATTCGTACATACGTTCACCACGAAGGGTAACTTTTGCACCGATCGCTACACCTTCACGAAGACGGAAGCCGGCGATTGATTTTTTAGCTTTAGTGATAAGTGGTTTTTGACCTGAGATAAGTGCCAATTCTTCAGCAGCTTTTTCAAGACTTTTAGCGTTTGATACAGCTTCACCAACACCCATGTTCAAAACGATCTTATCTACTTTAGGCACAGCCATCACTGATGAGTAGTTGAATTGTTCTGTCAAAGCAGGAACTACTTCATTAAGATATTTTTCTTTTAAACGATTTGCCATTATACTTCTCCTTTCCTTCGTGATTAATCAAGCACTTCGCCTGATTTTTTGTTGTAGCGAACTTTTTTACCGTCTACAAATTTGTAACCAACACGACCAGCTACACCATTTTTGTCCAATACTTGAACGTTTGATACGTGGATAGCTGCTTCTTTCTCGATGATACCACCTTGAGGAAGTTCGTTAGTTGGACGTTGGTGTTTCTTAACGATGTTGACACCTTCAACGATAACTTTGTTTACTTTTGGAAGGGCAGTAAGGACAACAGCTTCTGTTCCCTTATCTTTACCAGCGATTACGCGAACTTTGTCGCCTTTTTTTACAAACATTAGGTTTCTCCTTGATTTTTCTTACGCCCATAAGGGCACCCTAGCATTAAGCTAGGGGACTAGTTTGTTTGTTTTTGCTCTGCGAAAATCAAAGCAATCCTTCGTCAGTTTCAACTCACCTAACTTAAGTTATGCTTTCGTCTTACTTCCTAGACTTGTTTTAATTTTCTTTGAGCAACCAATTAAAGTACTTCTGGAGCAAGTGACACGATCTTCATGAAGCCACCTTCACGCAATTCACGTGCAACTGGGCCAAAGATACGTGTTCCGCGAGGAGTTTTGTCTTCACGGATGATAACTGCTGCGTTTTCGTCAAATTTGATGTATGAACCATCAGCACGACGAGCACCTGATTTAGTACGAACGATAACAGCTTTTACAACGTCACCTTTTTTAACCGCACCACCAGGAGTAGCTTGTTTTACAGATGCCACGATAACATCACCGATGTTTGCAAATTTACGTCCTGAACCACCAAGAACTTTGATAGTCAAGATTTCGCGCGCACCGCTGTTGTCTGCGACTTTCAAACGAGTTTCTGTTTGAATCATTTCAGTTTTCTCCTTTCAGGTTTGATTAGATGATGACCGCTTCTTCAACAACTTCTACAAGACGGAAACGTTTTGTAGCTGAAAGCGGACGAGTTTCCATGATACGTACGATATCGCCTTCTTTGGCAACATTGTTTTCATCATGTGCTTTGTATTTCTTAGAGTAGTTAATACGTTTACCATAGACTGGGTGGTTACGTTTTGTTTCAACTACAACTGTGATTGTCTTGTCCATTTTGTCAGATACAACACGTCCAACAAGAACTTTACGATTATTGCGTTCCATTGAAATTTCTCCTTCCCTAGTCTATTATTTCGCTTCAGATTGAACTGTTTTGATACGAGCGATTTGTTTTTTAACTTCTTTCAAGCGAGCTGTTTGTTCCAATTGACCAGTAGCAGCTTGGAAACGAAGTTCAAACAATTCTTTTTTCAATTCGTTTTCGCGCTTCGCGAGTTCTTCTTGAGAAAGACCACGAAGTTCTTTAACAAATTCTTTTACTTCATTAAGTTTCATGCCTTCTCCTTATTCTGCTTCACGTTTTACGAATTTACATTTAACTGGCAATTTGTGGCTTGCAAGACGAAGCGCTTCGCGAGCGATTTCTTCAGATACACCAGCGATTTCGAACATCACTTTACCACGTTTAACTGGTGCAACCCAACCTTCAGGTGCCCCTTTACCAGATCCCATACGCACACCGATAGCTTTAGCAGTGTATGATTTGTGTGGGAAGATTTTAATCCAAACTTTACCGCCACGTTTCATGTAACGAGTCATGGCGATACGAGCAGCTTCGATTTGGCGGTTAGTGATCCAGTGGCTAGTTGTAGCTTGAAGACCGTATTCACCGAATGCTACTTCTTTTCCACCTTTTGCTTCACCGCGCATTTTTCCACGGAATTCACGACGGTGTTTAACACGTTTAGGTACTAACATTGGTTATTTACCTCCTTTAGTGTTTTTACGAGCTGGAAGAACTTCACCACGGTAGATCCATACTTTAACACCAAGTTTACCGTATGTAGTATCTGCTTCTTCCCAAGCGTAATCGATATCTGCACGAAGTGTGTGAAGTGGAACAGTTCCTTCAGAGTATCCTTCAGCACGGGCGATATCTGCACCGTTCAAACGACCTGATACTTGAGTTTTGATTCCTTTAGCTCCAGCACGCATTGCACGTTGGATTGCTTGTTTTTGTGCACGACGGAAAGCGACACGTTGCTCCAATTGACGAGCAATTCCTTCACCTACAAGGTGAGCATCCAAATCAGGTTGTTTGATTTCGATGATGTTGATGTGTACTTGTTTTCCAGTCAATTTGTTAAGTTTTGCACGGAGTGCATCAACGTTAGCACCACCTTTACCGATAACCATACCTGGTTTAGCAGTGTGAAGTGAAACGTTAACTTTGTTTACTGCGCGTTCAATTTCGATAGTTGAAACTGCTGCGTCAGCAAGTTCTTTTTGAACGAATTTACGGATTGCAAGATCTTCATGAAGGTAATCCGCGTATTCTTTTTCAGCATACCATTTGGCATCCCAATCACGGATGATGCCGACACGCATACCAATTGGATGTACTTTTTGACCCACGATGTTACCTCCTTATTTTTCTGCAACAGCTACAGTGATGTGAGCTGTACGTTTGTTGATTGGTGAAGCTGAACCTTTCGCACGTGGACGGAAACGTTTCATAGTTGGTCCTTCGTTTGCGAATGCTTCAGATACTACCAAGTTAGCTTTGTCCAAACCAAAGTTGTTTTCAGCGTTAGCTACAGCTGAATTCAAAACTTTCAAGATGATTTCAGCAGCTTTGTTTGGTGTGAATGTCAAGATTGCAATAGCATCGGCTACGCTTTTACCACGGATGTTGTCAAGAACAAGACGTGATTTACGAGGTGAAACACGTACTGTACGAGCCATTGCTTTAGCTGAAGTAATTTCTGCCATTTATGTTCTCCTTATTTTCTACGTGTTTTCTTGTCGTCTGCAGCGTGACCTTTGTAAGTACGAGTTGGTGCAAATTCACCAAGTTTGTGACCTACCATGTCTTCTTGGATGTAAACAGGTACGTGTTTACGTCCGTCATAAACTGCAATAGTGTAACCAATGAAACTTGGGAAGATCGTTGAACGACGTGACCAAGTTTTGATAACTTTTTTCTTTTCGTCGTTAGCTTGAGCTTCAACTTTTTTCATCAAATGCTCATCGACGAAAGGTCCTTTTTTAAGACTGCGTCCCATTTTTATTTTTTCTCCTTTAAATGTTGTACCACAGCGGCTTGCGCTCACATAGAGCGCTACCGAGCTGGCGGATTTCCTAGTTGCTTAGGCGACTAGTTTACTATTATTTCTCGTTGCGACGACGAACGATAAGTTTGTCAGATTTCGCTTTCTTGTTACGAGTTTTAAGACCAAGAGCAGGTTTGCCCCATGGAGTAGATGGCGCTTTACGACCAACTGGTGCTTTACCTTCACCACCACCGTGTGGGTGATCGTTAGGGTTCATTACAGAACCACGAACTGTTGGGCGGATACCTTTCCAACGGCTACGTCCTGCTTTACCAAGGTTCACAAGTCCATGTTGTTCGTTTCCGACAACACCAACTGTAGCACGACAAGTTCCAAGGATCATACGTACTTCGCCAGATTGAAGACGAACAAGAACGTATTTACCTTCTTGACCCAATACTTGAGCAGAAGCTCCAGCTGCACGTACCAATTCTCCACCACGACCTGGTTTTAACTCGATGTTGTGGATCAAAGTACCAACTGGAATGTTAGCAAGTGGAAGAGCGTTTCCGACTTTGATATCTGCTTCAGGACCTGAAACGATACGTTGACCAACTTCAAGACCTTTTGGAGCGATGATGTATGCTTTCACACCGTCAGTGTAGTGTACAAGAGCGATGTTTGCAGAACGGTTTGGATCGTACTCGATAGTTTTAACAACTGCTTCAACGTTGTCTTTGTTACGTTTGAAGTCAACCAAACGGTAGAAACGTTTGTGTCCACCACCTTGGTGACGAACAGTGATACGACCGTTGTTGTTACGACCAGCCTTGCTCTTCAAAGCAACAAGCAATGATTTTTCAGGAGTGCTTGTTGTGATTTCAGCGAAATCCAAAGAAGTCATATTACGGCGACCGTTTGTTGTTGGTTTATAAACACGAATTCCCACGATATTTCCTCCTTAGACTATTCAGCTTCAGCAGCGAACAACTCGATTGCTTTTGAATCAGCTGTAAGTGTGATGATAGCTTTTTTAGTTTTGTTAGTAAAACCAGTGTAACGTCCAACACGTTTTGCTTTTGGTTTTACGTTGATTGTGTTAACATTTGCAACTTTAACACCTTCGAAAGCAGCTTCAACAGCTTGCTTAATCAAAAGTTTGTGTGCACGAGTGTCAACTTCAAATACATATTTTCCTGCTTCAAGTTGAGCCATTGAGCTTTCAGTGATGACAGGTTTTTTGATAACATCATACAAATTCATTATGCAAGAACCTCCTCGATTTTAGAGATAGCTGCTTGTGTGACAAGAAGTTTGTCGCTATTTGCGATGTCAAGAACACTTGCAGTTGTAGCAGTTGCAACTTTCACGTTTGGAAGGTTACGAGCTGAAAGAGCTGCGAATTCATTTCCTTCTTCAAGGATAACAAGAACTTTAGAATCGATGCTCAATGCTGCAAGAACTTTTGCAAATTCAGCAGTTTTTGGAGCTGTAAATGAAAGAGCGTCTACAGCTACGAATTTGTTTTCAGCAACTTTTTCAGAGTAAACTGATTTAAGAGCTAGGCGACGAACTTTTTGTGGAAGTTTGTAGCCGTATGAACGTGGAGTTGGTCCGAAGACAACACCACCACCACGCCATTGTGGTGAGCGGATAGAACCTTGACGAGCACGTCCAGTTCCTTTTTGACGCCATGGTTTGCGTCCACCACCTGATACTGCAGAGCGGTTTTTAACAGCGTGTGTTCCTTGACGAAGGCTTGCGCGTTGGCTGATGATCACATCAAACACAACTGATTCATTTGGTTCGATACCAAATACTGCATCGTTAAGAACAACTTGGCCAGCTTCTTTACCAGTTTGGTCAAATAATGTTACGTTTGCCATTGTGACTGATTTCCCCTTTCTTTATTATTTACCAGCTTTAACTGCTGATTTGATAGTGATAAGAGATTTCTTAGCACCTGGTACGTTACCTTTGATAAGGATAACGTTCTTTTCTGGAACAACTTGTACAACTTCAAGGTTTTGAATTGTTACGCGGTCGCCACCCATACGTCCTGCAAGGTTTTTACCTTTGAATACGCGGTTAGGTGCAACAGGTCCCATAGAACCTGGACGACGGTGGTAACGGGAACCGTGAGCCATTGGTCCACGTGATTGTCCGTGGCGTTTGATAACACCTTGGAAACCTTTACCTTTAGAAGTACCAGTTACGTCAACAACGTCTCCAGCTGCGAATGTTTCAACTGTGATTTCAGCACCAACTTCCAAGCCTTCAACGTTTTTGAATTCACGAATGAAGCGCTTAGGAGCCGTGTTAGCTTTCGCTACATGTCCTTTAGCAGGTTTGTTGCTCAATACTTCGCGTTTGTCATCGAAACCAACTTGGATAGCGTTGTATCCGTCTGTTTCAACAGTTTTAACTTGAAGAACAACGTTTGGAGTTGCTTCAATAACTGTTACAGGGATCAATTCGCCAGCTTCAGTGAAGATTTGAGTCATTCCCACTTTTTTCCCTAAGATTCCTTTTGTCATGAGAAAATAGTTCCTTTTCTATATTTTTTATTCAAAAAGTTTTTAACGAGCGTTTTTTATGCTCAAGTCTAAGATACAAAGGGCGTCAAACTCAAAGTGAAAATAGGAAACTGACGCAGTGTCTAACAGACACTAGGAAGTTTATCTTTTTCACACCGAGTTTAGCCCGTGTTCAATTAAATTGAAACACCAGCCTCTGCTCTTTTATATTTTAGATTAAAGTTTGATTTCTACGTTTACACCACTTGGAAGATCCAATTTCATCAAAGCATCAACTGTTTTTTGAGTTGGGTTAACGATATCGATCAAACGTTTGTGTGTACGCATTTCAAATTGTTCGCGAGAGTCTTTGTATTTGTGAGTCGCACGAATGATTGTGTAGAGGCTACGCTCAGTTGGAAGTGGGATTGGACCCGCAACTTGTGCACCTGTACGAGTAGCTGATTCTACGATTTTTGCAGCCGCTGTGTCAAGCGTACGGTGTTCGTAAGCTTTCAAACGGATACGGATTTTTTTGTTTGCCATCTTTTTCTCCTTTTCGTCTATTTAAGATAATAGGCTAGCTCCACAAGAAAACCGACGCGCGTTGCGTGGCAATGCAACCGAGCGTGTCGCAACCTCTTGCATCAAAGCTAAGGCTGTAATTTACAGCACCATAATAGAATAACACAAAGCCCCTGCGATTGCAAGGGATTTGTGAGCTTTTTTTCGTTTTTTTAAGATGAAACTGTTTTCTCTTTTTATCTTTCCAAAATTACGGATTTATATCTATAAAAAACCGGCTTTTCTTCTATATAATGTGAGTCATTTTGACCTTGAATGTATCTTCTGATTGATCTACTAAAATGTCCGCTTTAGACTCGGTTTCTCTATAGTATCGCAGATACTGCTCCCGTCTCATCTGATGGCTAGCCAATACAAAAGATGCATCACGATTTCTCATAGTCGTATCTCGAGCTAAGCGCCTCTTTAATTCGGTCTCCTCATCCGTGTAGAAACAGATGGTTTTGTCAAAGAGTTCCTTGGGTAGAAAGCCCACAGACATCCCTTCGACAATCAGAATCGGTTTTGCTCCAGACAAGATTTCACTAGCCTTCCACGGTTCATCGATTGTTAAGACATCCATACCTGCCTGCAAGGCGAGAATATCTCTCTGCAAACTTGCCAGTTCATGCGCCACTGGAAGACAAGCTGTCACCTTTTGATCTGGTGCTTGCTTTGGTACTACCAGGTGACGTTCTGAGGTGATATAGGGATCTGTTTCTAGCAAATTTACTGTAGTAGGATCTAGGACTTGATATAATTCCTGAGCGAAGGTTGACTTGCCTGAAGCCCCATGACCGTAGATCCCTAGTGTCCTAATTCTTCCCGTTTCAATCTCTGAAACCAGTTGTTCTATCAGGTCTTTTTTCTTCATTCTCTCTTCACCTGTTCATAACTTTCTTTTCCGTCATTAAGCTTGTCCCAAATCACCACTTGCCTACTTTTGAGGGATTTTTGCACATCGATAATTCGTTGATTAGAGGAACCTCGAAACTGGAGCATGAGATTACGCTTGCTTTTATCATACCGTCCATCGACAAGGATGTCAACCAGCGACAAGAGTTCCAGTTTATCTGGAGTTTCCAGCATCATTTCTTCCCACGTGTAGCCCGTCCAGGACCAGATGTCTTTGTCTGGCAATTCCTTTCGAATGCGCTTAACGAGAGGTAAGAGGATTCCCGTATTAAGAAAGGGTTCTCCTCCTAGCAAGGTCAAACCTTGAACATAGGGTTGGGCAAGGTCTTCCATGATTTGTTCTTCTAATTCTGCCGTATAGGGAATGCCTGCGTTGAAAGACCAAGTCGCAACATTATAGCACCCCTCGCAGTGAAACATGCAACCTGATACATAGAGAGAGTTGCGCACACCTTCTCCATCGACAAAGTTAAAGGCCTTATAATCAATGATCCGCCCTTTACTAAGTTCCTCACTTTTCCATTCACCTGGTTTTGGTGTATTCCATGTCATCCTTTTACTCCAAATCTATCCAGTAACGTTCTACACCATTGCGAACATCCTCAAACACCCCACCATTAGCTAAGATAACAGCTCGGCTTGCTGGATTTTCTGTGCTACAAGTCACTAAAGCTCGTTTAATATTCTTTCCCTTAGCAACTTGTAGACCTTGTCGGAGGGATTCTTTCGCATAACCCTTACCTCTTTCAGAGGGGCGAACGGAATAGCCGATATGGCCACCATTTTCTAGTAAGTAGTCATTTAATCGGAGACGAAGGTTGAGAAAGCCAAGAGCCTGGCCTGCTACGTCAAAACTAACCAGCTGGATAGCAGGAACCCAGTTTTCAGGAATATTGAGTCCCGCTTCCGCTTGAAGATTTTCTTCTAGCCACTCTTCATAAACAAAATTGTTGGCGTTCCAAAACCCACCATCGTGGGCTGATTGAGTCTGTTCAAACTCTGCCATCATCTCTAAAACTGTTTCTTTATCTGCCAATGTTGGTCTGCGTAGTATCATTTTCACCTCCAATTAAGAGAAAAGTGAGAGCAGACTCTCACTTTTCTTTTTTCTTGTTCTTGTTTAAAAACTGTTCTCTGAGGCTGAGCAAGCGTTCTTTTTTACCTGTTCCGCCTTTCGAGTGTTTCTCGTGATAACGGGTCACTTGTGCGCGTCCCTTATCGTCTAATTGGTATTTCCCCATTCCATTTCCTTCTAATTTGTTACTTCATGTCCGGCTGTTTTAATAGTTGAACCGTTCATGTGTTTGACACGCGCAGCGATTTCCTTGTGGCGTCCATTAACCATCGGACGCGCTTGAGGATTTCCCAGATAACCACACGTACGTTTGACCACGTCTACTGTTTTAGGGTCGCTATTGCCACAGTTTGGACAAGCAAATCCTCGCTCAGTTGGTTCAAAATCCCCTTCAAAGTCACACTTGTAGCAACGATCAATAGGAGTATTGGTCCCTAGATAGCCGACACGGTCATAGGCATAGTCCCAAACAGCTTCCAAGGCTTTAGGATTTTGTTGAAGAACTGGATACTCACAATAATGGATAAAACCACCTGACGCACCTACTTCTGGATAAACTTTCTCAAAGTCTAATTTTTCAAACGGCGTTGGATTTTTCCGGACATCGTAGTGGAACGAGTTGGTGTAGTATTCCTTATCCGTGATGTCAGGAATAGAACCAAACTTCTCTGTGTCTAAGCGACAGAAGCGATCTGTCAGACTTTCAGACGGTGTGGAGTAGATCGAGAAATGGTAACCATATTGGTCAGACCACTCTTCCACACGACGTTTCATATCGCGAATAATATCCAATGTGAATTCCTTGGCTTCAGGATTGCTTTCCCAGCTATTTCCAAAGAAGACTGTAGCCACTTCGTACAAACCGATGTAGCCCAGCGAAACTGTCGCACGGCGATTCTTAAAGAGTTGGTCAACACTTTCTTCTTTTCCGAGACGGCGACCGAAGGCTCCATACTGATAAAGGATAGGGGCATTTGCTGGTGTTGCTTCCTTGGTTCGTTCGACACGATAAACCAGAGCATCCTCCGCAATGTTCATTCTCTCGTTGAAGATTTCCCAAAACTTATTCAGATCTCCTTCAGACTCGAGGGCGATACGAGGCAGATTAACCGTCACAACACCTAGATTCATACGACCTGAATTGACCTCAACACCATTTTCATCTTTCCAGCCTTGGAGGAAGGAGCGACAACCCATAGGAACCTTGAAAGAACCAGTCAGTTCGATAATCTTATCATAGGACAAGACATCTGGGTACATCCGCTTGGTTGCACACTCAAGAGCCAACTGTTTGATGTCGTAGTTAGGTGAACCTTCCTCTAAGTTGAGTCCTCTTTTCAGCGTAAAGATGAGTTTAGGAAAGATGGCTGTGCGGTGTTCTGAACCAAGCCCCTTGATTCGGATGGTCAAGATAGCTTTTTGAATTTCCCGCTCAAAACGACTAGTTCCTAGACCAAAACCTAGTGAAGTAAAAGGTGTTTGTCCATTTGAAGTGAAGAGGGTATTGATTTCATACTCAAGAGATTGCATGGCATCGTAGATGTCCTTTTGGGTTTTCTTCCAAGCATAATCTTCCCGTTTCTCGGGCAAGACCCACTCTTCCGCATCCTTGAGGTGCTTTTGGTAATTCTTCTCCGCATACGGAGCCAAGACTTCATCGATACGGTCAGCTGAGCAACCCCCGTACTGGCTAGAAGCAACGTTAGCGATGATTTGAGAAATTTGAGCTGTCGCAGTCTGGATAGACTTGGGACTCTCTACCTCTGCATTCCCAATCTTAAAACCATTTTCTAGCATGCCTTTAAAATCAATCAAACAGCAGTTGGTCATAGGAGTGTAGGGACTGTAGTCCAAGTCATGATAGTGGATATCCCCTTTTTGGTGAGCATTAGCTACGTGCTTAGGAAGCATTTGCAGCCCAATCGACTTCCCAACAATCCCTGCTGTCAAATCACGCTGGGTGTTGAAGACATCGCTGTCTTTATTGGCATTTTCATTGACAACTGCTTGATCTTTATTGAGAAGTTTATGGATACTAAAGTTGATATCTGTCGCTTTTGAGCGCTCAAAATCCCTTTGTGTCCGATAAGTGATATACTCCTCAGCTAGTGCATACTCTTTGGCTTCAAGGAGTTCGTGCTCTACGACATTTTGAATTTCATAAATCTTGACACCTTGAGGGAAGCGGCTGTGAATTTCAGTCACGATTCTTTCAACTAGACCATTTAGGCGTTTTTCTACTAGAGGCGTAACGTCCATAACCTTTTCCGCCGCCTTGTGGAGAGCCTTGTCAATCTTGTCTACATCAAACACCACTCGTCTACCATCTCGTTTTTCAACGAACAAGGTGGGAACGGTTGCAAGCTTTTCTTCTAATACAATCATATCCATGCTCTTTTCTAAAATGTTGTTCTATGAAGTATTATACCACTCTTAAAATAAAAATCAATATCTTGTGTTAAAAATCCTAAAAATTTTAAAATTCCACAAGATATTGATTTTTTGTTATTTGGATTTATAAAGTTTGAACTCGCTAGTATTTGTCTGAACAAGCTCATAGTTTTCACTGAGCCAGCTCTCTACATCTGACCACAAGGCAACTTTTTGATTGACCACAATCATCTTCGGTTGATTCTCTTTCAGGTCATTCATCAGTTTGGTTTTATTTTCATCGCTTGCAGTATAAAGTTTTGGAGTTGATAGAGAAGTCGGCGCCAAGCGTTCACTTGCACGGTAGAAATCAGGACGATCATCCCAAGCATAGACACGATCCTCAGAACTCGTTTGTTGTTTGACCACGCTAGCAAGACGGTCTCTCTCCTGATAAGTCGTTGGGTGAGAAAGGTAACGACTCACAATAGGAAGAACAATGAGATAAGCAAGGGCAATCAGTGGTAGATAGAAATTTCCTTTAAAGAAAGAAGTTTGTTTCTCACGTCTTCTTCTACGACGACTCCCTCCCTCCGAAACATCTTCCTTGATTCCTGTCAGAAGGAGCAAGACCAAGAAAGGAATTAGCACCACAAGACGAGTACCGTTGATAGGTTCTTGGGAGAGAATCAAGATTCCTAAAGAAATCAACAATCCCAAGCTAGTAGCAATTGAGAGGGCATATTGCTTGGCTGGTTTTGACTGGAACAAGCCTGCAAAGAGCAAACCAAGGGAACCTAATCCAATGGCAAGCAAACCATAGAAGGCTGCATTTTCAAGCAAATGCGAATTTGAAAAGAGGCTAAGAGTATTTACCGGATACAAGGTCTGGCTAATAGCATCTCCAAAACTACCTGTCCACACTGTATAGTAGCCTAAAGGATAGAATAAGAGTGAAAATCCTAGGGCTGACGCAAAGAACTGATATAGACCATGAACAAAGTGACCTTTAGCTAGATTAAAGCCGATAATCCCCAAGGCCAGTACAGCCGCAAACAAGACGGTTGGGATTGGCGCAAGGAAGAAAGCGAGAGCAAGGCTCATCCCCACTCGTACAAATCCTTTATCATCCTTTGGAAAAGCGAGATAATTTGTAACGATACTCAATGAATAAAATAGGAAAGGCAGGGCTAGCAAGAGAGCATAGCCACCACCAAAAGCGAGGCCCGCTACAAGCAAGTATAAAATAAAGACAAGTCGCTTCGCTTCCTTTTCTTGGCCGGCAAGAGTATCCGCAGCCTTAAAAAGAAAAACACCTGCTCCAAACAAGGCCAACCACTCAACCAAAGCAATCAGAATACTGCCTTGAAAAAGGTAGGTTAGCACATAATAGAGCAATCCCTCCGTCCCAAAATAATCTGTATACATTTGACCATTTTGATGCAAGGCCCAACCGGTATAAAGATCCTGACTTTGTTGCGGACTGACTAAACCAAAAATAAAAGGCAGGGCAACCGAAATGGCTGTGGCTACTAAACTCCAAAGCAAAATACTAAAAAAGGGAATGGAAGCTCCTTCTCGTTTTTCTGGCACTGACCAGTCTTGGTAATGAGATTCTTCTTGTTTCTCATCTATTTTCCCGTATACGTTCATTCAATTTCTCCTCTAAGTTTATCTGTTTTAGTATATCAAAATCTTACAGGAATGTCAGCTTGGGATTGATATTTGCTGAATTTCTTATCCAATAGCGCAAAGCGTTCGATTTCACGAAAACGGTGGAAGCGACTGTTTCTATACTCTCTGACAAAATCATCATCTTCTAAATTAAGCATGGTTTTCTCCTTTACTTATCTATTCGTAAGAAGACAAAAAAGACCCAGCCTTGGGCTAGATCTTGATGGATAGTTAGAGCATAGGTGCAAACAACTGGACAATTTCTTTGATGAGGCTTTGATACCAGCTAGTTTTGATAGTGTGGGGATAAATTTCTTGAGAAACTTTAAAAATCTCTTCGAAGTCCCTTTCAATATCGATGATAGACTGCGTTCTATAAAGCAAAACGGCATTTTCATAGTGGTGGAGCAAGCTCCGATAGTCAAAATTGATTGTTCCCACGGTGGCCACTTCTCCATCGACAAGCATTTGCTTGCTATGAAGGAATCCCGGACTGTACTCATAAATACGAACCCCCGCAGATAACAAGTCTGGATAGGCTCCACGAGTAACCAATTGGATGACCTTCTTATCTGGTATACACGGTGTTACAATTCGCACATCTACCCCTCTCAGAGCTGCATTTTTGATACTTTCGGTGAGATCATAGTCCGCAATCAGATAGGGAGTCGTGATATAGACGTAATCTGTAGCTTGATTGATAAGATTTTGGTAGACCGTTTTTCCAACTTGAGCTCGGTAGATGGGTTTTGGTCCACTACTATAGGGAATACAGAGCCCCATCCCATCTTTGGGGTGATTTTCGAGATGGTATTGATCAAAGTCACTAATCTCTCCACGGTTGATGTACCAGGCAGATAAAAAGAGTCTGGTAAAAGCCTTAACTGCTGGTCCATCCAGACGAATACCGCTATCCTTCCAATAACCAAAACGTTCGATATGGTTGATATACTCATCGGCCAGATTGACACCACCTGTATAGGCAATTTGACCATCGATAATCATGATTTTACGATGATCACGGTTGTTATAGGCGACGGTCAAACGTGGAATCACCTTATTAAATTTATGGGCTTCAATCCCTCGACCACGAAGCTGTATGGTGTAATCTCCAGGCAAGGTTGCCATACAACCAATATCATCATAGAGAAGCTTCACCTCTACTCCTTGAGCGGCCTTTTCTTCCAAAATCTCCAAAAAACTATTCCACATCAAACCTTCTTCGATGATATAGTATTCGAGAAAGATAAACTTCTCAGCTTTCTTGAGATCCTCTAGCATCTGCTGCCACATGCTTTCACCAGATGCAAAAAATTGTGTATCCGTTCGATCATAGACATCGGCATTCGCGTCCATGCTGAGGAGAGATTTGATAACTCCGTAAGCTGACTTGTCCTGCTCTTTTAACTCCAAACGGAGAGTTCTGCTATTGTCCTCTCGATCAACCATTGATTGGAGCTGCTTTAGCTGCTTCAATTCCTTTTTAGATAAACGGCGTTCTCCAAACATGATATAGAGTAAGGGACCAAACACTGGCACAAAGGCTACTAACAGCCATGTTACCTTACTCTCAGGATTCATGGACCGATTGACAATCGATACAATAGTCGCTAAGCTCACTAAAATGACTAGGATAATCCAGACAATTGGAGCCATTTGCCCTAGATAGAGAAATAAACCAAAGACGATAAACAACTCTGCCAACATGATGGTAATACTGAAACCATATTTGGACATGAGTAGCTGCATTTTTCTAGCTGTCATACATCCCCTTCCTTTTCTAACATTCTCCTTAACTGCTTGATAAATTAATGTTTCTACTAGTATACCTCAGTTCAGGGGTAGATGGCAACCTTTTACCTTTGCTCAAGTTCCAGTCGTTCCGTGTTTAGATGATTATTACAATTTCAAAGCCAACATATTGACCGTCATACCAGCTGCAGTCCCCATAAGGTAGACGACATCTCCCTCCTTGATAAGTCCATGCTCCAAAGAATAAGCCAGGCCAAACGGTACAGAGACTGACACCATATTTCCATAGTCAGTGACGAGATTGAGGTACTGATCCTCAGCCACACCTAGTTTTTCCATAACCAAAGGAAGAGCACGACTTGCTTGGTGAGGAATGATATAGTCCACGTCTGCCAAGGCTAGCTGTGTTTTTTCTTGAAACTCTTCAAACATGACTGGGATTTTACGAGCAGACAAGAGGAGGATTTTCTTCCCCTTCATGTCAAACATATAGTTGGTCTTCGTCGCTTCAGAGTACTCTTTTGGTTGAAAAGAAGTCAGACCTCCACGAATTTCCGTATCGTGAGCTCCTTCTGACCAAGTACGTTGGAGACTAGCAATGACCCCTCTTCCCTGATGACTTTTTTGGAAAATAAAGGCTGCTGCCCCATCACTAAAGAGTTCAAAACTTTCTTTTTGCTTGGGATTGAGCCCTAAACTTCCAACCTCACTAGACACAATCAAGACACGATTGTATTCGCCCGCCTCAATCAAGTGGGACATAGTCGATAGAGCAGAAATAAAGCTGGTACAGGTCGTATTGATGTCCATTGCTGGAATTGAGAGTCCTTTTGCCACGCGCTCATGAATCAAGGCAGCCGTACAAGGAATAGGCTGAACACCAACTGCACTAGCTGATACAAGGCAATCGATATCTTTAATATCCAAATTTGCATGTTCAAGTGCACGGTGGATAGCTCCTTCCGCCAAGTCGAGTTGTGTTTCTTCATTTTCAACTACACGATAACGGGTCTGGTCTTTAAACTGCACAGTATTTTTTGGAAGGCAAATGCCATAACCTGCGATTTCTACATGTCTTTTTACTTCTGTCATTGTCTTTTTTCCTTTCATAAACGTTGAATACGTTTGAGTTTACGGCTAGTATCCCAATGATAATCTGAAAATTGGATTTGAGGAACTATGAACTCTTTTTGCTGGGCCAAGAGTTGGAACTGTGCTAAAATTGCTGTCTCTACGTCCTCATCTCGTCGGCTTAAACAAACTTCCACTAATTTCTCGGAATGTTGCTTAACTTGGTAATCTCCTACATTCTCCACAAAGAGGATACAACGCCTGATAAAGTCTGGATAGATCGTTACCTGCTCCCCATTCTGCCCTTCAAAGTAGAAGATATCATCAGAACGTCCTTCGACCTTGTCAATCCGTGTATAGTAGGAGCCACAGGGACAAGGCTCCTGATTTTCAACCAAGATATCATTGAGCTGGTAGCGATAAACAGGCTGACTACTTCGCTTAAAATCCGTAATCACTGGATAAAAACGGCGGTCATCTAGATACTGCTTTTCCACAAAGATAATGTCTTCGTTGAGATGTAGATTGCCAGCTGAGCAAGTGCAGGCTAGGAAACCTTCTGTCGCCTGATAAACTTGGTCAATGATGGATAGTGAAAAGGCTTCTGCGATCCGTCCCCTATCACTATCTTCCAAGATTTCCGCCACCGAAACGATTTTTTGTGGGTGAATAGCTAACTCTCCATCCTTGAGACGCTTGCTCAATTCAATCAACATCGAGGCTGGCGCCACAATAATCGTTGGTTGATAGTTGTTGAGTCGCTCGATATGCTCATCTGTATGTTTGAAAATATCAAAATACTCTAGACGAATGAGCGCCGTATTGATGGTCTGATAGAGTTCATTATCAGCTCTCAGGAAAAAGGCGATGCGGTGTCCAAAAAGCTGCCCCTTGGGCAACATCTTTGCCAAGATAGCCGCAGCCCACATACTTCGCTCTTTCTCTGTTGTGATAAAGAGCCCCCGATGTCCAGACGTCCCTGAAGACAGACCGACGGCTACTTCGCCTTTAAGTTCAGTGAAGTCACGGGTCTTCTCACTTTCAATAGCTAAGGATAAGGCTTCATCACGATCCACTCCTTGGGAGTTGAGCTCATTGAAATGTTCCATCATAAAAGCCTTGTCCATATGGTCAAAGTTGCTAGGAACCCCATTTTTAAAGTAGGGCGACTCTCGCTTTAAAAAGTCCATATAGTTAGCTAATTGCTTTTTCTGATAGTTTTCTACAGCTTCTCGAGATTTGAAATAATGAAGCCAACGAGTTTGGATAAAGGTTTTAAGAAAGGTTATTTTTTTCATGTAGGATTGACTCTATCCTTTCTACAGGATCATGGCTAACAACTACCTCAATACCGGCCTTTAAGACTTCCTCCAGAAACTCTGTCCCCCTGATATAGTCGGCCTTATTATCCTGGACCAAGGAAGGAATCAGGTGCATCTGCTTGGTGTAAGGTAAGAGGTCAATTCCCCAACAGAGGTCCGCTGCAATGAGGAGATTAAGGTCTGGAAAATATAAACAGGCTTGCCCCCTAGCATGCCCGTCAACAGAGGCTACTAGGATACTGCCATCTCCGAAAAGATCACAAATCGGACGATAGGGAAAAGTTGAAACTTGCTGGTCAGCTCTGATAATGGTTAGATTTTTCTCAAAAGAAGCTGGTAAAAACTCCTTGAAAATCAGGTCTTTCAACTTGGGTTTTTGGTAGACTTCATATACTTCTTTTGTCAAGATAAAGGTTGCACGAGGAAAGAAACTAGCTCCTCCCAGATGATCTGGATGTAGGTGCGACAGAAGAACATAGTTAATTTCTTCTGGTTTGATTCCCTTCGCTTCCAGCAAATGTGAAATCTGGTCCTTCTCCGTCATTTGAACGGGCGTTCCTAGCCGATAGAAACCATAGCGAAGCCGGGTCTTAATACCGTAATGATAGCCTGTGTCATAGAGGAGATAGCCCTTGTCCCTGTGTTTGATAAGAAAAACACCTGCTGGAAAGGTCATCTTTTGATTCTTAACTCCCTTAAATAGCAAACCTGTGTAGCTGGTACAGTAGCCTGCTGGGAAATAATCAATGCTTTCGATAATCTTGGACATATTGTTCAATCCCTTCCGAAATACTGATTTGAGGGCGATAACCCAAGTCTCGCTCCGCCTTGCTGATGTCCAACGTCTGACTATAACGGAGCAGATAATAGGTATAGCGTGTCAGAGGCGGTTCACCTTTGAGTTTCAAGACCTTATACAGAAACTCTAAACTACTGGCAATAACTGAAAGAAGAGGAGCTGGCACTTTTCTGTATGTTATTGGATAGCCCAACCCTCTCAAGGTTTCTTCTATCAAATCCTTAAAGGCTCTTGGTTCCCCATTGGTAATATTATAAACTTCGCCACTAGCTTGAGGAGTCTCTAGCGCCAAGCGAATTGCCAGAGCGACATTTTCCACACAGGTCATATCCATGAGCTGACGACCGTCTCCTATTAAGGGAATGCCAATCTTCTGACTGAGTTTGAGAACTCGGGGCAAAATACTGGTATCCCCAATCCCAAAAAGCCCACGAGGTCGTAAAATAATACTCGGAACATCGGGATAATCCTTAAACAGCTTCTCCGAAGCCAGCTTACTACGAATGTAGTTGTTCAGATTATTTTCCTGAGGCGCAGCACTTTCTTTGATAGCTAACTGATCTCGAGGCGCAGCATAGATGCTAGGCGAGGACACATAAACCAAACTCTGAATACCAGCCTCTCGGCAAGCATCCAGAACATACTTGGTCCCTAAGACATTTGTCTGGTAGAAATCCTCCCAAGCACCCCAAACGGTAGAAAGAGCACCCGCATGCACAACCATGTCCATCCCCTGACAAGCCCGAGCCAAGTCCTCTTGCTTGGTCAAATCTCCCTGAAAAAACGCCACAGAGGAGTTTTCTAAAGACTGACCCACCTTGCGATTGCGTCCAAAAGCGCGTACCTGATAGCCCTGCTGACTGAGCTCTTCAACAACATACTTGCCTAGAAAGCCCGTAGCACCTGTTACCAATACTTTCTTCATTTTTTACTTCTCCTTGTCCCCTAAGAGCCGATGTATTTCGCTCTTCAGAATCTCTGTTGGCTGATAGATTTGAGCTGCACGACTAAGTTTGTTCAAGTCTGCCCAGTCATCTCTAGCCAACAACTCATCAAAGGCGCGTCCAATCGCTTCCGTATTCTCTCGTTTAGCAGTCAAGGCAATCCCTGCCTCTAATCCACGAACTGCATAGTCATACTGATCATAGTCATGGGGAAGAATCAAGGCAGGCTTACCATAGATGATACACTGGTAAAAAATACCTGCACCACCATGATGAATCACATAATCCATCTGAGGAATGTACTCCTTATAGGGAAGATAGGATACCACAGAAACATTGTCCATGAGCTCTTCACATTGGAAGTCTTGTCCGCCAAACCCCAGAGTCACAAAGAAGTGGCAATCTGGATGTGCTTCTGCCAATTGTTGTGTCTGATAGAGGAGATTGTCTTTAGCCCATGCTAGCTGAGTGCCACAGGAGACAAGGACCTTCTTATAACCTGCATAAGGAGACAAATCGAGGGGATAATTTTCTGCCCTCTCAATCGAAGAGCCAAAAGGTCCCACCCAAAGGTAGTGCTCTGGAAAACCACTTTTCAGCTCCAACTCTTTCATCCCAATTCCCAAGATGGAATAGGGTGAATAGATGGTTTCCTGACCTTTCTGATTGTAGAGCTTAAAATCGTAACGTTTCAATCGTTCTCTCAATAAAAATCTTACGATTCGTTTCCCTAAACGAGTCCCTTTTCTTCCTAGCCATTGCAGACCAGATTGGAAAGATGTTTTTGGACTGCCCATTCCTCCAAAGAAACAAGGCGGTCCATCTGTCGTTTCAATGGCAAACTGTGTCGCCATCGTGGTAATCCAGGGAATATTCAACTGTTCCGCAACAAGTCCTCCAGAGAGGGTTATAAAGTCCGCAATCACAATATCCGGTCTATTTTCCTGCCACTCTTGCACTAATCGATCTGAAACCACATTGATCAAATCAAGACTAGCTGACAACTGTCGATAAGCAGAAAACAGGTTTAATTGACCTTCATTGTTGGCTACACGCTCAAACTCATCTACACAATTTTCTAAAATGGGAATCACCCGGAATCCCATCTCCTCTGCTACAGTTTTTCGTTGCGGCCCTGTAAATAATCGAATCTCATACAAGGGATCCTTCAACAAGGGTGCAAGTAAATTCAGTGTTGGGAAGAGATGCCCACTTAAGGGTACTACAACCACATCAATTTTGATTTTTCTCATATGTCTAGGATAGCAAATTTTAAAAAAAAGAACTACCAAAATGATAGTTCTTTCCAATATTATTTATATTTTGAAGAATAAGTTCCTTCCACTCTACTTAGTCTTTAAAAAAGTTCTTTGTAGAGAGCAATGGTTTCTTCTAAAGTTGGCATAAATGGATTGCCTGGCGCACATGCATCAATCAAAGCATTCTTAGAAAGGTAGTCAAAGTCAAAGTCTTTTTCTTGGATACCGAGTTCAGTGAGTTTCTTCGGAATACCAACAGTTTCAGAAAGTTTCTCAATCTCAGCGATAGCATAGTCAGCACATTCTTGGTCTGTTTTCCCTTCAACATGGAGTCCCAAGGCCTTGGCCACATTGCGGAAAGCTTCTGGTACACGCTTGGCATTTTCACGTTCTACAACTGGGAGAAGCATGGCACAGCAGACACCATGTGGCAAGTTATATACCGCACCGAGTTGGTGAGCCATAGAATGAACATAACCCAAACCAGCATTGTTAAAGCTCATACCACCGAGGAAGATGGCATTGACCATACCCTCACGCGCTTCAATATCTTGGCCATTTGCCACAGCACGAGGAAGATACTCCTTGATGAGTTCAATCGCTCCGATAGAAAGTTTCTTGGTCACATTATAAGCACCTGGTGTTACCAAGGCTTCGACAGCGTGAGTAAGAGCATCCATACCTGTCGCTGCTGTCAATCCTTTCGGCTTTGAAAGCATGAGTTCTGGATCATTGACAGAGATGAGGGCGAGGCTGTTCTTATCAACCATTACCATCTTGACCTTGCGCTCTTCGTCAGTAATAACATAGTTAATAGTGATTTCTGCAGAAGTTCCAGCTGTTGTATTGATTGCAACCACTGGCAAGCCTTTTTTAGCAGACTTGTGAATACCTTCGTAGTCCTGTGGTTTTCCACCATTTGTAGCGATGATAGAGATACAGCTAGCCGCATCCTGAGGAGATCCTCCTCCAAGACTGATGATGAAGTCACATCCATGCTCTTTCAGGGCAGCCACTCCATCTGTGACATTCTTGCAAGTCGGATTTGGCTCCACATCGCTAAAAATCACATATTCGACCCCTTCAGCATCTAATGGTTTTAGGACCTTAGGTAAAATATCACTGCCTTCGATGAACTTATCTGTCACCAAAAGGGCCTTCTTATACCCCAGTTCCTTGATATACGGGCCTACTTCATTTACAACACCTTTACCGATAAGGTTAACTGCCGGAACGTAAAATGTAGCCATATGTTTTTCCTCCTGCGCCTTTGCGCTATTTGATTATTTACCATAAGTATACGACCTTATAAGAAGTTTTACAAACATTTGTAAGCGTTTTAAGTAAAAAGTTAGTAAAGAACAGCCAACCACTTTTTCAAGAAAAAAGCTCCAAAAAGATAGCTTTCATCTCATTGGAACTTCTACTTAATCATTATTGCTTAGTTAATACCACTCGGTCAGATGCCTCTCGGTCCATATCATCGATAATCAATTGATTACCATTAACCGTGTAAATTTTGACATCATCACCGATAATGACACGTTGATTTTCTGGCTCAAAGCTGACTTGCTTGATTTCCTTATCTCCATCTGGCTCGACCTCAGTCCATGTACCAGTTTTACCTGTTACAACAAGAGTGATTTGGTCATTCTCATCCTTTCCAGTATAGGTACCATCGATATTCGTAGGTTGAGCTACAGTAGTGTCCTGACTTGAGGATGCCTGCGGTTGACTAGCACTTGTCGTAGCGCTAGAAGATGATTCTTGTTGAGTAGATGATTGCTGAGCAGATTGCTGGGTAGGGGCTTGTGCCTTAGGTCCACAAGCTGCTAAAAGACTAAGAATTGCTAGGGAAGCAATAGAAAGTGTGAATGTTTTCGTTTTCATAGCGATTTCCTTTCTTTTGTGCCAATGTTTTGCTGGAATCGTTTCCAGATATACATCCTACCTACAGTATAGCAACATAAACCTATAAGGTCAACTAATCTCGTCGCTTTCTACCAAACTTGCTCGGACTTCCGAGATAAAGTAGAGGGATCCCGTCACGAAAAGCAAGTCCTGGCCATTGGCCTTATCTTCAAATTCTCTGATAAAGTCGCCATAGGAAGGAATCAAATCATAACCTACCACATCCTTTTCATCCAGAGAGCCTTGGTACTCAAAGCCTGTTACCTTAAGTTCCACCTGAGGCAACTGCTTAGATAGATAGCCTAGCATCCCTTGATAATCCTTGCGTTTAAGTGCTCCAAAAAGGATGCAAACCTGGTAACCTTGCTGGATTTTCCCCTGGATAAACTCTACTAGACGAGTAAAGGCTGGCAGATTGTGAGCCCCATCTAGGTAGATTTGCGGGCGAATCCGTTCTAATCGACCTGCCCAGTGGGTCTCCTTCAAAGCCTGTCTGACAAGCACTTCTTCGACCCTTTCACCTCTTGACGCCATAAACAGAAGAAAAGTTTCCAAAGCCAAGGCAGCATTTTCTTGCTGATAAACACCTTCCAAACTGATTTTAAGTTGTGAAAAACTCGCTAGGCTACTTGAAAAATCCCTAGCATTCAAGGTGAAGTCTTGCCCAGCTTGATAAAGTTCAACAGCTAACTCTCTTGCTCTTTTTTGACAGACAAGCTCCGCTTCTGGAGCAAGCTTAGCAATGACCGCCTTCTTGCCGGCCTTGAAAATACCAGCTTTCTGCTCGGCTATTTCCTTCAGACTATCGCCCAAGGTCTCCTGATGATCTAGGCCAATGGAAGTAATAACTGCAATCTCTCCTGTTACGACATTCGTTGTGTCAAGCAAACCACCAATCCCCACTTCTAGCAGAACTAGATCCACTCCCTGCTCTTTAAAGTAAAGCAAGGCAATCAAGGTCAACAACTCAAAGAAAGACAATTGATCATGTGTTTCTAAGAGAGTTTTCTCCATCTCTTTGACTTGGTTAGCTATACGGATAAAGTCTTCCTCTGCGATCGGTTGCCCATTAATACAGATTCGATCATGGATACTGATGATATGAGGAGAAGTAAAAGTACCAACTTTTTTACCATGAGAAACAAACAACTCCCTCATGAAGGCAATAGTTGACCCTTTACCATTAGTCCCTGTTACGTGGATAATAGGATAAGTCTTCTCAGGATTCCCCAGCAAATCCACAGCTCGTTGCATTCGTCCAAGTCCAGATCTAAAATTTAAACCAATCCGACTATGAAGCCACTTTTCTACTTCAAACATACATGTCTCCTTAACAAAAGTCCAATCAACTACCGCATCAAAGTATGATTACAAATAAAAAACGAGGTCGGGACTAAAATCCCGACCTCTTACCTGGTTAGCTAATCACTAGCTACTATGAATTTCAACGTGGGCTAAAAACATCCCCCGAACATTCCTGCGTTTCTAATTTCTGGCGCAGGGCTAAAAATATCCACTGGACTTACTTACGGTTTTTATTTTTAGCGTCAGGGTAAAAATATTCACTGGATGTTCCAACTCTTCCAATTTCTAGGAGTTGGGGTGATACAGTCTCCCAGACTGTATCACTCCTCCATAAAGCTGTTGAAGACTTCTTCAATCATGTTCCATTCGTCTTCTGAGTCTTCTGGGATTGGTTGCAATTCGCCTTCTGTTCCGTCTTCATTTTCGATGAATGAGTAAGCTCGGATTTCAACTTCACCATTTTCATCTTCTTCTGCATTAACTGGCACTAGCAGAACATAGTTTTTACCAAATTCTTCTTTCCCATCGATGGTCAAAAGAATTTCAAACAAGGTTTCATTTCCTTGCTCATCTACTAGTGTAATCAATTCACGTTCTTCGTGGTCATGGTTGTGATCGTGTGACATAGTTTCTCCTCTGTCTTAAAATTTTCTATCTAAATAATTTTGCAAAATCAGCTGAGCAGCCAGCTTATCAATAACTTTCTTGCGTTTGTTACGGCTGATATCTGCTTGTTCAATCAACATACGCTCCGCAGCGACCGTTGTCAAACGCTCATCCTGATAGTCTACTGGCAAACCAAAGAGTTCTTCTAGCTTGGCACCATAGGCTTGACTGGCTTCTACTCGCGGACCGCTGGTATTGTTCATGTTCTTTGGCAAACCTACTACAAAGCGTTCTACCTTATAGCTGTCAACCAATTCCTTGATGCGGTCAAAACCAAACTGGCCTTGATCCTCATTAATCTGGATGATTTCAAGTCCCTGAGCGGTGAAGCCTAGTGGATCACTAATCGCCACCCCTACTGTTTTTGAACCGACGTCCAATCCCATAATTCTCATAGATTATAGATCGACTCCTTGTCCTTTAAGGTAGTAGCGTACCAATTCTTCAACAATTTCATCACGCTCATACTTACGGATTTGATTTCGTGCATTGTTATAACGAGGAACGTAGGCAGGGTCACCACTCAGTACATAACCGACGATCTGGTTAATCGGATTGTAGCCCTTGTCGTTCAAAGAAGCATAGACGTCTGTCAACGTTTCGCTAATTTCTTTCTTATTGGAATCATCCAATTTAAACCGTACAGTTTCTTCAGTAAATCCCATTCTAACACCCTCTTTCCTTAGAATAGTACTATTATAGCACATTCCCTGACGTTCTACAAATAAGTCAGTCTATTAATTTGGATTTTCTATTGTTCTGTCGCCCCATTTGCCACTCTATCTGCAATATATTGGCTAGGTTCGTTTTTTAAGAGATTTTCAAGGCCGATATTTTTTAAATATTCTAGCTGAGATGCCTTTTTGACATCCAATACTTGAAAATCATAAGTCGTTGTAGTCTGGATTTCTGTCTCGCTGAGTAGCTTTGTTTCCAGTTTGAATCCTGCTAGTTTGCGTGCCTCTTGGATGGTCTCATCCTTTTCTTCCGCTTCTAGAAGCGCTTTTTGCGTCTCCTCTAGGCCATTTTCAGAGATAAAGGTCTTGAGTTCATCCCCGACAGGTCGTTTTTGCTGGATGGTCAAGGTCAAAAACTGATTACCTTTATAGGTAATGGTTTGAATCTGTTGCGTTCCATTTTCTGACTTCGGCATCAACAGAGTCTTGGTGACAACCGTATTTTTTTCGGCATTGTCCAAAACGGGAAGGTTTGATTGGATGGGGTCAGATGCTGTTGTAGAAGCAGCAGGGGTTTCCTTTTTTTGCCCACATCCCGCAAGCAAAAAGACGAGAGCAAAACTAGTAATTAGTAACTTTTTCATAATTCCTCACATGATTTTAAAACAAAAGAGCAAACAAGGCCAGGAGTCACTCCCAGCCTTGATGTTTTATAGAGCTGCACGTAGACGTGCTTCTGCATTTTCTACATTACGGACAGAGCGTGGCAAGAAGGCACGGATATCATCTTCTTTATAGCCGACTTGTAGGCGCTTCTCGTCAACGAGAATCGGACTCTTTAAGATCCGTGGTGTTTCCATGATTAAGTTGAGCACTTCATTGACACTCAAATCCTCTATGTCAACTCCAAGTGCCTTAGCGTAGCGGTTTTTTGACGAAACGATACTGGCAATTCCATTATCTGTTTTCGTGAGAATATCTAATAACTCTTCTCTTGTAATTCCTTCTTTACCAAGATTTTGTTCTTTATAACTTAACTGGTGGGCATTGAGCCAGGTTTTCGCTTTTTTACAGCTAGTACAACTTGAGACTGTATAAATTTTGATCATGTACCTACCCCTTTCGCTACATGTTACTATCAGTTTAGTCTATTATACCATAAAAAACATCCGACTTGCGACCTATTTTTAAAAAAAATTAACTTTTTTCGCGATTTTCGTACTTTTTTCTTGACAAAATCAATTTATAACCAACTTTTAAATTTTTTGATATACAATCGTTTTACAACTGTAACACTTATCATATAGAGAACGATAATCAAAAGCAAAAAGAGGAAATAAATTGGTTCCAAAGGGGTTAAATGAAGCAGGCTAGCAATTGAAGAGTAGGGAAGAAAGGTCACAAAACTAGCTGCTAGCAAGGTTGTTCCAAGAACAAACCATGATGGACGACTTTGTAAGAAAGGAAGTTTTGCTGAACGAAGCATATGGATAACCATGGTTTGGGACCACATGGATTCAATGAACCAACCTGTCTGGAACAAAATGATAAAGCCCGTTGCCGACTCTGCTCCGTGAGCATAAGCTTGACCTGTCGCCATTGGGACAATAACAAAATAGAGTAAGATAAAGGTCAAAATATCAAAGGCAGAAGAAATCGGACCCATCCAAATCATAAAGCGAGTAATAGACTTGGCTTCCCACTTATGAGGATGCTTCAAAAAGTCTTCATCCACATTATCAAATGGCAAGGCAATGCAAGAAAGGTCGTAGACGAGGTTTAACACAATCAAGTGAATCGGAGCCATAGGAAGGAAAGGTAAAAAGATACCAGACACTAGCAGAGAGAAAATGTTCCCGAAATTAGAGCTGACCGTCATCTTGATATATTTGGTCATATTAGCGTAGACCTTACGCCCTTCAACCAACCCTTTTTCAAGCACCATCAAATCCTTATCTAGCAAAATGACATCAGCCGTTTCTTTGGCAATATCTACTGCTGTATCAACAGAAATCCCCACATCTGCCACTTTCATAGAAGGGGCATCATTGATCCCATCTCCCATATAGCCGACACAATGTCCATTCGATTTGATTTGTAAAATGATTCGTGCTTTTTGATCCGGAGAGAGTTTGGCAAAGACGGTCACATGTTCGACTGCTTGGGCCAACTCTTCATCCGTCATGGCTTCAATATCAGAACCCAGCAAGATTTGATCAACGTCTAGACCAACTTTTTCGCAAACTGCTTGGGTTACCTTCTCATTGTCTCCCGTCAAGATCTTTGTTTGAACACCGTGTTCTAACAAAGCTTGGATAGCAGGTGCTGCTGATGGTTTTGGTGGATCTAGAAAGGCAAGATATCCTGTTAGAATCATCTCTTTTTCATCTTCAACGGAGTAAGCAAAACCTTCTTTTAGACCTGTTTTATAAGCGACTCCCAAGACTCGCAATCCCTGTTGATTAAGTTGATCTACTTCTTTTAAGATTTCCACTCGGATATCATCCGTCAGAGGGCTAATCTGACCTTGATATTCCACATGGGTTGAAATCGCAAGCATTTCCTCTAGGGCACCCTTGGTTACCAAACTAACAACTTCGTTCTGATCCTTGACGATGACACTCATCCGTCTGCGTTCAAAATCAAAGGGCAATTCATCTATTTTTTGGAAGCTAGTATCCAAATTTTGTAGAATAGCGTGTTCTTTAGCTTCTTTTTCAGTTCTACTGATAATGGCACGGTCCATCAAGTTTTTCAAACCGGTTTGAAAATAGGAATTGAGGTAGGCCCGTCTCAACACAGACAAATCCAAATCTCCATGTATATCCAAAGGATATTCTAGGACAATTTCGTCTTGGGTAAGGGTTCCGGTTTTATCCGTGCATAAGATATCAATAGCACCTAGGTCCTGTATGGCATTGAGTTTTTTGATGACGACTTTTTCCTTGGCCATGATAATGGAGCCTTTTGCTAAACTGGCTGTGATGATCATAGGAAGCATCTCAGGTGTCAATCCAACACCAACACTCAGTGCAAACACACCTGCTTCCAGCCAGTCGCCATCTGTCAAGCCATTGGAGAGAAAGACGATGGGAACCATGACCAACATCAAACGGATCAAGAGCCAAGAGATGCTGTTCATCTCCCGTTCAAAAGAGGTCGGTTCGTCATAGGTATTGAGAGTCTGCTCGATTTCTCCCATCATGGTGTCATCACCGACCGCTAGAATCAAAGCCTTGGCACTTCCTGATATCACATTGGTTCCCATAAAGGCGAGCGCTTCTGCTTCTAGCAGACTATCAAAATTGGACTGACTCATTTTTGACAAGGCTAGTTTTTCAACCGAGTCACTTTCACCTGTCAAACCAGATTGTTGGACAAAGAAATCACGTGATTCAATTAAAAGGAGATCTGCCGGAATCATATCCCCAGCACTTAATTTGACTATATCTCCAACGACCAAATCTTCAATTGCGACCTCTAAACTCTGGCCTTCACGGATAACTGTGGCTGTGTTCACAATCATTTTTGATAGATTGGTCGCAGCCTTGTCACTTCGCAGTTCTTGGACAAATCGAATGCCACCAGAGATTAGAACGAGAACGACGATGATGATAGAGGTCGTCGGATCTTCTTGTCCAGGCTTTGCCAACCAGACATTGGTCACCATGGAAATCATAGCGATGACCAGCAGGATGATTGTAAATGGATTGATGATGGATTCGTAAATCTTTTTGAGGATACTGTCTTCTTGACCCTTAGTGATGGTATTTTCGCCATATAGGTCACGATTTTTCTCCACCTGCTCCTCAGTCAAGCCTGTTAAACTTGTCTTATAAAAAGATAGAGTTTCGTTTAAAGGTGTGTGAATAGCTGCTGCTAATCTTTCTTTTGTAGTTTTCATTGGTTTCTCCTATCTGTATGAATGATGTGTTTCATACACAGAGACCAATCACTTTATAAGGGCAGAACGACACAAATCAGCGATTGGCTGTGTATGTGCGGTTCTGGATGATCGTCAATTTGCATCGTTTGTCTCCTTTCCTTGTTCTAAAACAGTAGAAAATCCCACCATAAAATGGCAGGATTAAAAAACTAATTATCTGTTTTTTCGTTCAAGCTTTAACTCCATAGGGCAATGAAATGAGCTTAGTCTTGGCCTTCGCGACCAGGACTGTTGACCAACGAGTAGTGTCTCCACTGCTTTGCGGTAGTCATCCGTATCCCTATGGTAGCCTCACCTACCGTTTTCGTCTATCAGTATAAACCTTTAAAATATAAAAGTCAATGATTTATCTTAATTTTCTTAAATAATAATTAATTCCTTCGGCGCTAGAGTCAACAATTCGCAACCGTTATCTGTAATTAAGATATCATCTTCAATACGAACGCCATATTTACCTTCAATATAAATACCCGGTTCATCAGTCAAGACCATACCAGATTTAATGACTTCTTTGGAAGTTTGGCTAAAGTAGGGTTCCTCATGGATATCCAGTCCGATACCGTGTCCAATACCGTGGGTAAAGTAGTCGCCATAGCCTGCCTCGATGATAATATCACGAGGGATTTTGTCGAAGTCACGGAAACCTAAGCCAGCCTTAGCTTGGTCAATCAGAGCTTGGTTGGCTTTCAGGACAGTATTGTAAATTTCTGCCTGCTCGTCACTGACATGACCGAGGTAGATAGTCCGTGTCATATCACTGACATAGTGGTCGTAGAGACAGCCGAAGTCCATGGTAATGGCTTCTCCCGCTTCAACTGGTTTGTGCATTGGATGGGCGTGGGGCTTAGAAGAGTTGATACCACTTGCTAAAATGGTATCAAAAGACAAGCCTGCCGCTCCTAGCTCCCGCATGCGGAAATCAAGGAAGTTGGCAATTTCAATCTCAGTTTTTCCTGGTTTGATAAAGTCAAGCGCATCTCGGAAAGCTTGGTCTGAGATAGAACAAGCCTTGCGAATAGTCGCAATCTCTTTCTCATCCTTAATCATACGAAGTGCTTCAACAAACTGAGTCTGCGGAAGCAAGTCGATTCCTGCAAAAGCTGCCTGCATACGGTGGTAATATGAGACCGAAATCTCGTCCTCAAAACCGACGCGAGACAAGCCCATATCCTTAACAATGCCTGCAATGACAGCCAATTCGTCACGATCAGCCACAATTTCACACCCTGTCACTTCTTGCTTAGCTGCAATGATATAGCGAGAGTCTGTCACCAAAATCTGACGGTCACGGCTGATAAAGACTGTTCCATTTGAACCCCAAAAACCAGTCAAATAATAGACGTTTTTAAGGTTGTTGATGATGATACCATCTAGTTCTTTTTCTTGCATTTTAGCTAGAAATGCTTGCACACGTTTATTCATGATGTAACTTTCCTTTCAAATAGTGTCCTGTGTAGCTGGCTTCGTTGGCCGCTATTTCTTCTGGGGTTCCTGTTGCGATGATGGTTCCACCACCGACACCGCCCTCAGGACCCAAATCGATGATATGGTCTGCCGTCTTGATAACATCTAGATTGTGCTCGATGACGAGGACTGTATTTCCATCGTCGACAAAGCGAGCCAAGACTTTAAGCAAACGAGCGATGTCCTCAGTATGAAGCCCTGTCGTAGGCTCATCCAGAATGTAGAAAGATTTTCCTGTCGAGCGTTTGTGGAGTTCACTAGCCAATTTCATACGCTGGGCTTCTCCCCCAGAAAGGGTGGTAGCCGGTTGCCCTAGCGTTACATAGCCCAGCCCCACATCCTTGATGGTCTGAAGTTTGCGTTGAATCTTGGGAATGTGCTGGAAGAATTCCACCGCATCGTTGACGGTCATGTCCAAGACCTGCGAGATATTTTTTTCCTTATAGTGGACTTCTAGGGTTTCACTGTTGTAGCGAGTCCCGTGGCAGACTTCACAAGCCACGTAAACATCTGGCAAGAAGTGCATCTCGATCTTGATAATCCCGTCACCTGAGCAGGCTTCGCAACGACCACCCTTGACATTGAAACTGAAACGACCCTTCTTGTAGCCTCGAATCTTAGCTTCATTTGTCTGGGCAAAGAGATCACGTATATCGTCAAAAACCCCCGTATAGGTAGCTGGGTTGGACCTCGGCGTCCGTCCGATCGGGCTCTGGTCAATGTCAATCAAGCGGTCTACATGCTCAATCCCTGTAATCGTCTTAAACTTACCAGGCTTGTCTGAATTGCGATTGAGCTTCTGGGCAATGGCTTTTTTGAGGATGCTGTTGATTAAGGTCGATTTCCCTGAACCTGATACCCCTGTCACCGCGATGAATTTTCCTAATGGGAAGCGAGCGGTGATATTTTGCAAGTTGTTCTCACGCGCTCCTGTCACCTCGATAAAACGACCATTTCCAGAACGGCGCTCTGCTGGTACTGGAATGACACGTTTCCCTGACAAATACTGGCCTGTGATAGACTTGCTGTTGCGAGCCACCTGCTTGGGCGTTCCTGCAGCGACAATCTCTCCACCAAAAACACCGGCACCCGGACCAACGTCAATCAGATAATCCGCCTCACGCATGGTATCTTCGTCATGTTCTACCACGATGAGAGTATTGCCCAAGTCACGCATCTTTTTCAGACTAGCAATCAGGCGGTCATTATCCCTCTGGTGAAGACCAATGGACGGCTCATCCAGGATATAAAGGACACCTGATAGGTTGGACCCAATCTGGGTTGCCAAGCGAATACGCTGACTCTCCCCACCTGAAAGGGTTCCTGCCGAACGTGACAGCGTCAGATAGTTGAGGCCTACGTTATTGAGGAAGGTCAAGCGATCCTTGATTTCCTTGAGGATAGGACGGGCAATGATGACTTCATTTTCAGACAAGGTCAACTGACTCACCAACTCCAAATGGTCTGCGATAGACAGGTCTGAGATTTCTCCGATATGTGGCCCTTGCTCGCCACCCACACGGACAGACAAGGCCTGGTCATTGAGACGGTAGCCATGACAGGTTCCACAGGTCAGCTCATTCATGTAGAGACGCATCTGGGTGCGCGTGTAGTCACTGTTAGTCTCATGGTAACGACGCTTGATATTATTGACAACTCCCTCAAAGGGAATGTCAATATCGCGCACACCGCCAAATTCATTTTCATAATGGAAATGGAATTCCTTGCCATCTGAGCCATAGAGAATCAAGTTTTTATCTTTTTCTGACAAGTCCTCAAAAGGCTTATCCATATCCACTCCAAAGGCTGTCATGGCCTGCTCTAGCATATTTAGATAGTAGTTGGATGAGATAGGATTCCAAGGTGCCAAGGCTCCCTCACGCAAAGTTTTGCTGGTATCAGGAACCACCAAGTCAACATCCACCTCCAGCTTGATCCCCAAACCATCACACTCACTGCATGAGCCAAAAGGAGCATTGAAGGAGAAGAGACGAGGCTCTAGCTCTGGTACAGTAAAGCCACAAACTGGACAGGCATAATGCTCAGAAAAAAGCAACTCAGAATCGTCCATAGTGTCGATAATCACATAGCCTTCTGCGATCCGAAGGGCAGCCTCTATGGAGTCAAAGAGACGGCTACGAATGCCCTCCTTGATGACAATGCGGTCTACCACAACATCAATATTGTGTTGCTTGCTCTTGGACAACCCTGGTACTTCGGTCACATCATAAACTTCCCCATCCACACGAACACGGACATAACCATCTTTCTGAATCTTTTCAATGACACTCTTATGCTGCCCTTTTTTCTTACGAATGACTGGGGCTAAGATTTGCAGACGTTGGCGTTCTGGCAATTCCAAGACCTTATCCACGATTTGCTCTACAGAAGAGGCCTTGATAGCCCCATGTCCGTTGATACAGTATGGCGTCCCCACACGTGCGTAGAGGAGACGCAGATAATCATTGATTTCAGTCGTCGTTCCCACGGTCGAACGAGGATTTTTGCTGGTGGTTTTCTGGTCGATGGAAATAGCTGGGCTGAGGCCATCAATGGCATCCACATCAGGTTTCTCCATATTGCCCAAAAACTGGCGAGCATAGGCTGATAGACTCTCTACATAGCGACGTTGGCCCTCAGCATAGAGGGTATCAAAGGCCAGACTGGATTTCCCAGACCCTGACAAACCAGTCACAACAACTAGCTTGTCTCGCGGAATCTCCACATCAATATTTTTTAAGTTATGGGCACGTGCCCCATGAATCACAATTTTATCTTGCATCTTTGTTCTTTCTAGTCCATTATTGCTTTCCATTATACCAAAAAATGTGAAATTCTATTACCCAAAAAGCTGTTTTTATAGTATAATAGTACGGTGCAAAAAATGAATCACTGAAATCACTGAATAGTAGGAAAGGATAGGGGATATGAAACAAGTTTTTCTCTCAACAACAACTGAATTTAAAGAGATCGACACGCTTGAACCGGGTACTTGGATCAACCTCGTCAATCCTACTCAAAATGAATCGTTGGAAATCGCTAACGCCTTCGACATTGACATTGCCGACCTTCGAGCACCGCTCGATGCGGAAGAAATGTCCCGTATTACCATCGAAGATGAGTACACTTTGATCATCGTGGACGTTCCCATCACAGAGGAAAGAAACAATCGTACCTACTACGTTACGATTCCGCTGGGGATTATCATCACAGAGGAAACCATTATCACCACCTGCTTGGAATCCCTCCCTGTTCTCGATGTCTTTATCAACCGTAGACTGCGCAACTTTTACACCTTCATGCGTTCACGCTTTATCTTCCAGATTCTCTACCGCAACGCCGAACTTTACCTTACGGCCCTTCGTTCGATCGACCGTAAGAGTGAACAGATCGAAAGTCAACTTCACAAGTCTACTCGAAACGAAGAGCTGATCGAGCTCATGGAATTGGAAAAGACCATCGTCTATTTCAAGGCCTCACTGAAGACGAACGAGCGTGTGATTAAGAAATTGACCAGCGCAACTAGCAATATCAAGAAATACCTAGAAGACGAAGACCTACTCGAAGACACTCTGATTGAAACCCAACAGGCCATCGAGATGGCAGATATCTATGGAAACGTCCTTCACTCTATGACAGAGACCTTTGCCTCTATCATTTCCAACAACCAGAACAACATTATGAAGACCCTGGCTCTCGTGACCATCGTTATGTCTGTCCCAACCATGATCTTCTCAGCCTACGGGATGAACTTCAAGGATAATGAAATCCCTCTGAACGGTGAGCCACACGCCTTCTGGTTAATCGTCTTTATCGCCTTTGCTATGAGTGTTTCGCTCACTCTCTATCTCATCCATAAAAAATGGTTCTAAGAGGAATCCCCATGTCTCAGATTGATTTACAGAAACTAACCAAGAAAAACCAAGAGTTTATCCACATCGCTACCCAACAATTTATCAAAGATGGTAAAACAGACGCTGAAATCAAGGCTGTTTTTGAGGAAGTCATTCCTAAAATCCTTGAAGAGCAAGCCAAGGGAACGACTGCACGTTCCCTCTATGGCGCTCCAACTCACTGGGCTCATAGCTTCACTGTCAAGGAGCAATATGAAAAAGAGCATCCAAAAGAAAATGACGATCCAAAACTCATGATTATGGACTCAGCCCTTTTTATCACCAGTCTCTTTGCATTGGTTAGCGCTCTGACTACCTTCTTCTCTACAGATCAGGCTATTGGCTATGGGTTGATTACCCTCTTGTTGGTTGGGCTTGTTGGAGGGGTGGCCTTCTACTTGATGTACTACTTTGTCTACCAGTATTATGGACCAGACACAGATCGTAGCCAACGCCCTCCATTCTGGAAATCAATCCTCGTTATCCTGGCCTCTATGGTCCTTTGGTTGGTTGTCTTCTTTGCAACAAGCTTCCTACCAGCCAACCTCAATCCAGTCCTTGCTCCATTGCCTTTGGCTATCCTGGGAGCTGCCCTTCTCGCCCTTCGCTTCTATCTCAAGAAACGTTTCAACATCCGAAGTGCAAGCGCGGGCCCATCACGTTATTAAGAAAAGTGAAAATCTATGGCATATAGTCAATCCTTAGCTCAGCAGATTCGAAAAATTCTAGCACTTAAACTTCCTCCCCAAATTTTCGAAGAAGAGTTAGAAGAAAAGAAACTGTTTGGTGGCCTGGCCTTTATGATTCGTGGGAAAATGGTCCTTACAGTCAGTTCCAGAAAAGACGAGCTGGTTATGGTGAGAATTGGCAAAGAAATGGAAAAGCAAGTTCTACCCCGAACAGGAGCTCATACTACATTGATGAGAGGGCGACCTTATCATGGCTATATAGACCTAGATATCGAAGGTCAAAAAGAGCTTCCTTACTGGATTGATTTAGCCCTCTCCTATAATCAAGAGTTGACCAAGTAACTCATATCTAGTGAGATTAGAGATTAGAAAAACGAAAAGCAACTGCACAGGCGGTTGCTTTTTCACTTGCTTTCTTGAGATTCAATAGCACTTCTGAGTCTCATTCTTATAGTTTTCTCTCATCTTTTGTGATAGAATAGGCTCATATTCAATGAAAATCAAAGAGCAAACTAGGAAGCTAGCCGCAGGTTGCTCAAAGCACTGCTTTGAGGTTGTAGATAGAACTGACGAGGTCAGTAACATATATACGGCAAGGCAAAGCTGACGTGGTTTGAATTTGATTTTCGAAGAGTATCAATCTATTTCTAGGAGGATGAGATATGGTTTCTACTATTGGTATTGTTAGTTTGTCTAGTGGTGTTATCGGAGAGGATTTTGTCAAACACGAAGTCGATTTGGGTATTCAACGTCTCAAGGATTTGGGACTCAATCCTGTCTTTCTGCCCCATTCGCTAAAAGGGTTAGACTTTATCAAGGACCATCCGGAGGCACGTGCAGAGGATTTGATGCAGGCCTTTTCTGATGATAGCATCGACATGATCCTATGTGCCATCGGTGGGGATGATACCTATCGCTTGCTACCCTACCTTTTTGAAAACGACCAGCTCCAAAAGGTTATCCAACAAAAGATTTTTCTTGGCTTCTCGGATACAACCATGAACCACCTTATGTTGCACAAACTAGGGATCAAGACTTTTTATGGGCAATCCTTTCTAGCAGACATTTGTGAATTAGACAATGAGATGTTGCCCTATAACTTTCACTACTTTAAAGAATTGATCAAGACAGGAAGAATCTCAGAAATCCGCCCTAGTGACGTTTGGTATGAGGAACGGATTGACTTTAGTCCCAAGGCCCTGGGAACAGCTCGTATCAGTCATACAAATACTGGTTTTGACTTGTTGCAAGGAAATGCTCAGTTTGAGGGAGAAATTCTCGGTGGTTGTCTTGAGTCTCTCTATGATATTTTTGACAACTCTCTACACGCAGATAGCACCGACCTCTGCCAAAAATACAAACTTTTCCCTGACTTGTCAGACTGGGAAGGAAAGATTCTCTTACTAGAAACAAGCGAAGAAAAGCCTGAGCCGGAAAACTTCAAACAGATGGTGCAGACTTTGAAAGAAACTGGAGTATTTGAGGTCATCAGTGGACTCTTGGTCGGAAAGCCAATGGATGAAACCTTCTATGACGACTATAAGGAAGCACTATTGGATATCATTGATAACAATATCCCGATTGTCTATAATCTAAATGTCGGCCACGCAACGCCAAGAGCCATTGTTCCCTTTGGCGTTCACGCCTATGTAGATGCACAGGAGCAAGTCATTCGCTTTGACGATAACAAAAAATAAACAATTTCTCCATTTTTGTGCTTTGGTATTGATTTTCGTTACAATTTGTGTCTGAATTTATTGCATTTTGCTTATTTCTATGATATCTTTTTAAAGGAGGTGTATATGACTAAACAAAAAACAAATCAAATTGTCGGTTCAATCGGGGCCTTTATCGGGATTATTGTATTTATCGCCTACATCCCACAAATTTTTGCCAATTTACAAGGCAACAAGGCTCAACCATTTCAGCCTTTATCCGCAGCAGTATCTTGTTTAATTTGGGTTATTTACGGATGGACAAAAGAACCTAAGAAGGATTGGATACTAATTATTCCAAACTCAGCCGGCGTTGTCTTAGGTGGACTGACATTTCTCACTGCACTATAAAAATTACTAGCATATAATCAAAAAGCTGAGAAACTCATCTCAGCTTTTTCTATATTCTCAGATAATTAGACGCCTGCACTCACTTATTTCCGCTTTTCCACTCACAATCATTTTCGTGGTCGTCAATCAGACCTGCCGCTTGTAGAAAAGCTAAAACTGCGACTGGACCTGTGAACTTGAAGCCTCGTTTTTTGAGATCTTGAGATAACTTTTCAGACAAGGCTGTTTTAGCAGGTGCTAGGTGATAGTCAGGAACATCATTCACGATCGTTTTTCCCTCAACAAAGGACCAGAGATAAGCGTCAAAAGAGCCAAAGGTTTTCTGGACTTGTAAAAATGCTTGGGCGTTGGCACGCGTCGCAAAAATCTTGGCTCGATTTCGAATGATGGCTGGATTCTCTAACATGGCTTCCAACTCCCCATCTGTCATTCCCGCGACCTCTTGAATTTGATAGCCATGAAATGCTTCTCGGAATCCTTGGCGTTTGTTTAGTACCGTTTCCCAAGATAGACCCGACTGGTAAGTTTCCAAACACAACAACTCAAAAAGAGCACGGTCATCATGAAGGGGTTGACCCCACTCTTCATCATGATAGGCCACATATAAAGGATTGTTCATTTTAACCCAACCACAGCGTTTTGTCATATTATTCTCCTATTTTACCAACATCTTAAGGGCCGATTTGATATAGTTCTCAGCTGTATCTGTCGTTCCTTCAAAGAATTTCTTGATCTTCTTAAGCTCAGTCGCCTTGTAGCCCAGTGCCAACATGGCTTCCATGGCTTCTTCCAGTTCTTGGTTTTCAGCGCTGGTTTGCACTGCCACCTTGGCAGGAAGGTCATCGCTAGCCACAACTACCTTACCTTCCAAGTCTAGCACCATCTGCTGGGCTGTTTTCTTGCCAATTTTAGGGAACTTAGTCAAGTAGGTGATGTTCTTAGTTTCAATCGCCTGAACCAAGCCAGCATTGTCATCAGCTGCGATGATAGCAAGAGCTGATACCGGACCAATCCCTGATACCGAAATCAGACTAAGAAAGAGTTTCTTCTCATCTTCTGATCGAAAACCATAGAGCAGATGCGCGTCCTCACGGACAACTTGGTGCACATAAATCTGGGTCTCTTGATTAACCTGACCTGAGTAAGCATAGGGATTGGCTACATGCAAGATATAACCGATAGAGTTGACTTCCAATACGATGTACTTGGCTGTAATTTTACTGATGATTCCTTTAAAATATTCGTACATTATTTTCACTTTCTATAATTGATTTGCAATTCCGTGTAAATGCGCTGCTCTGATGATAAGAAGCAGCCCAAGTACTGCACACACAATAAAAACGAGCCAAACACCTACAGCACCTGTTGCAGCGCTAATAGAAATCATCGCCCCCGCTAAAATAGACGCTAAAGGCTGCGCCATATTAAGGAAACCTGAGTAGGTTCCGAGCTTATTCTCATTCATCATTTCCGCCCGCAAAACTTGGCTTGGCGGCATGCAGATGAGTTCCCCCATAGTATAGAGAATGGCTAGCAAAAACAGAGCCCAGAAACTCCTGAAGACAATGGTGAAAAGCATACCCAAGTCAAAGATAATACTTCCCAATAAAAACTGCGGTATGAGGTTCATTTCCTTGGTCAAACGATTGGCAGTCGTTATGAAGCAAACAATAATCAGGGTATTGATAAAGACCATGATACTGAGCATCTTAGCTCCTGAAATATGAATACCGAAAATACTACTCGCGATGAATGACTCTTTCAAATGAACGGGTATATAATTGTCAATTTGCAACCAGATAACACCATTAAATACAGTCCCTAACGTATAAAGTAGGAAAATTTTGTCCTGAAAAACAGAAACATAATTTTTCACAGTTGCCAAAGGACTGCTACCATGCTCAAAGACCAGATTAGCTGGCTTGCTTTCTGAAAAATATTTCCAAGCGAGGAAAAAATTCAAGAAGCTAATCACCGTCAAAACCAGAAGCAGCTCAAAAAAATGGTGGTCGTAAAAGAAACCTGCAAGCCCTGCTCCTAACATAACGGATACATTGACAAACCAATAACTAATCGTATAAACGAAACGGCGATTTTGCTCGTCGGTTAAATCAATAATCATCGCATCAATAGCCGGCCAAGAGAAAGTTCCTGCGGTCTCTGCCAGCAACATTCCGACAAAAGTCAAAAAGGGAAAAATATGATTAGGCATATTTGCTAGCAGCACAAGAAAGTAGCCACTAGCAAGACCAAAGTTTCCCCAGTCAATGACTTTCTTACGTCCCCAAAGATCCGCCAAATGTCCACCATACAGTCCAGCTAAAAAACCAATGAGTTTGGTTGTGATCATCAATAACCCCGCCCAAAAGGCTCCAAAATATTGAACATAGTACATGGCCATAAAAGGAGTAATGGCACTCTCTAAAATCCGTGCTACAAAGCTCATCCATTCCCGCATTTGAATTTGCTTGGGGAGGGCAAAAAATTCTTTCATCTTTCATTCCTTTTTCATAATTTCTTCGCTTTTTCTTACCTAGTATATCATATTTTTTTGCTGAAAACTGCAAACACAAGTGCAACCTCTGGTTGACAAATAGTACAGGAGATTGTATTCTCATTATAAGTAAAAATTGTTAGGATAGAGGTAGAAAAAGGAGGATAGAATGATGAAACTCGCAGAAAAACTATTTGAGCTCAGAAAGGAAAAAGGTTGGTCCCAAGAAAAGCTAGCAGAACAAATCAATGTTTCTCGGCAAAGCATCTCCAAATGGGAGTCTGGACAAGTCCTTCCTGAAATAGAAAAAATTGTTGAATTAAGCAAGATTTTCCAAGTAACAACTGACTATCTACTATTAGATGAAAATTCTGAAAAAACTTCTACAGAAGTGATCTTGGAGGAAGACAAGGACAAATACTATAAAGAGGTTAAATCCTTTGCTCTCTGGCAAGTGATTTATATTTTCGTCTTGGCTTTGGCTATCTATCTCTTTTTAGCTGGTTCTAGTTTCCCAGCCAAATTCACCGTCTGGATTTGGCTGACCTTCGTTCTCTTGATTGCGTCTGCAGTTGCTATCAACAAGGCTCTCAAAACCAAACAACGTTATCTTGATAAGGTGATTGGTCTTGAGACTCCTTTGAACCAAGACGACTCTACAAAACCTTGAGTTAATTGAATCATATTTCTCATTACTTTTATAGGACTGGTCTTGTCAAGCAAGTGTAAACCTCATGTCAACTTGCCAAGTCCAATCAAAGTTCCCACCTTAGAAAAACTAAAAAGCCTTGTTCAAAAGGAACAAAGGCTTTTTGTGTTCTTAATATTTCCCCAACTCACGAAGACTCGTATGATTTTCCTGAATGCGTCGGAACATTTTTTCCATATCTGACTTGGTAAAATGCACCAAAACGGGACGTCCGTGTGGACAGTTATAGGGATTGTCACATTGAGAAAGCTGATAAAGGAGCTGTCTGGCTGAGTGGTCATCGATACGATGGTTGGCCTTGATAGACCGCTTGCAGGACATCATGATGGCTAGCTCTGCTCGGTATTTCTTGATCGAAACTTCCTTGGTCAAGAGCAGCATGTCACACATTTCATAGATACCTGACTCAATCTCTTCTTCTGCCATCCAAATAGGATGTTCACGCAGGATAAATTGATTTTCTCCGTACTCTGCTAGAAAGACGCCCACTTCCTCCAAAAGAGGCATTCTTTCCCTGAGACGAAGGGCATCATCCGCTGGAAATTCAAAAATATAGGGCACTAGGAGTTGCTGCTGGCTCTGGTCAACGTTACCAATGCTTTCACGATACTCCTCGTACTTAACCCGCTCCTGAGCTGCGTGTTGGTCTATGATATAGAGCCCATCTCGCCCTTGGGCAAAGAGATAGGTTCCATGCATTTGCCCGAAAAATTCCAATTCTGGAAAGCTTGACGATTCTTCTCTCTCCAACTTATCATAGGCTTTATCGAGACTAGCTAGATCTAACTCTGGGTGGTCTAGTTGGTCGTAGTTAGCAGGCTTTCTCTCTGCAAAATGCAGTTTTGCTGGCTTGGTCAACTGGTCCAAGGTTTCCTTGGCAAATAGGGTCAAATCCTGTCTTTCCTCAGTCAAGTCTACTTGATGGTCTGAAACCTCAACTTGAGTCGGTCTAGTTACTTCTGTTTGTTCATAGTAGAGTGTGTTTTCTTTGAGCGGGAGAGTGGTCTGCTCTACCTTTTCACGATTACGCACGGTAGATTTTGCAAGATTTTCCAAGGCATCAGGTATCAAAGTATGTTCCTTAAGACTCTTTGCGATAGCCTCTGAAACCAGCGCCATCAGCTCTCTTTCCTTAGAAATCCGTACCTCTTGCTTGGTTGGATGAACATTGACATCAGCCAGATAAGGATCGATATGGATGTGAATGACAGCCAGTGGAAAACGCCCTACCATGAGCTTGCTTCCGTAACCATCCAAAATAGCACGATTGAGCAGGAAGTTTTTGATATAACGGCCATTGATAAAGAGACTGATATAGTTGCGATTAGCTCGAGTTAACTCAGGCAGAGACACAAAACCTGTAATTTCGAAATCTAAGTCAGAGTTCTCAATTTCAATCATCTTCTTGGCACTCGCCAAACCGTAAATCCCTGCGATGGCTTGGCGTAGTTGACCAGTCCCTGCTGTCCGCGTCATTTCCTTGCCATCACTGATTAAACTAAAAGAAATCTCAGGATGAGCCAATCCCAGACGGTTGACAATATCAATGATATGGGATAACTCTGCCTGCTGACTCTTCATATACTTGAGACGAGCTGGTGTATTGAAAAAGAGGTCCTCCACACAAACTTTGGTTCCCACAGGACTAGTCGCTGGGATGACTTCCTCAACTTCACCCCCACGCGCAACGAGCTTGGTCCCATGACTCGCACCATCCACCGCCGTCAACAGAGTCAAGACACTGACAGAAGCGATCGAAGGCAGGGCTTCACCACGAAAACCAAGCGTTCGAATCCGAAAGAGATCAGCTTGATTTTTTATCTTACTGGTCGCATGACGACGCAGGGCCAATTCCACCTCATCGTGGGCAATTCCATGACCATTATCAGTGATTTGGATTTTCTTGAGACCAGCTTCCTCAATCTCAATGATAATCTGGCTAGAACCCGCGTCGATGGCATTTTCTACCAACTCTTTGACTACACTGGCAGGACGTTCAATCACTTCTCCTGCCGCTATCTGGTTTGCCAACACTTCTGGCAATTCAATAATATGAGACATCTTTCAGCCCCTTTCTGTATCTATTTTCCTAGAAATTGATTAGTGCTATTATACCATATTTCAGATGTTACCAGAAAAAGCAAATGCCACATAGACGCTAAATCTGTCCACATAGGCAAAAGCTCTTGCCAGAGGTCGTAAAATAGTGTTTAATAAAGGTGTACAAGAAGTGATCACAACTTTGTATGAAATATAAGGAGAGAAATTTATGAAAGTAGAACTACAGATTAAGGAGACTTACGAGGAGGAAAAGCTGATTGTCCAAACTCCTCAGCCGACCGAAAAAGTCCAGAAAGTCATCGAGTTCGCTGAAAATCTTGACCAAAAAGAAACAATCAAAGGTAAGATTGATGATCAGGTCTATCTAATTAAGGTTAGTAAGATTCAACGCTTCTATATCGAGAATCGCAAGGTTCTAGCAGAAACTGCATCTCAGACCTATACCATTGATTTGCGTCTCTATCAAGTTCTTGACATTCTGCCGACCACTTTTATCCAAATTTCCCAATCAGAAATCGTTAATATTGACGCTATCTCTCATCTCAAGCTCACGCCCAATGGTCTGGTTGAAATTTTCTTAAAAAATGAAAGCTTCACCTACTCTTCACGCCGTTACCTAAAAACCATCAAGGAGAAATTAGAACTATGAAAAAACAAAACTTTCACGATGCAGCTGCTGGTGTACTTATCGGCCTCATCCTCTCTATCCTTTTTTCACTCATTTACGCACCAAATACCTATGCCCCACTAAGCCCCGAGTCTCTTATCGGCCAAGTGATGGTTCAACATCAGGTTCATGGTGCCCTGGTCTTGCTCTACTGCACGATTATCTGGTCAGCTATCGGCGTTCTCTTTAGCTTTGGCAGCCGCTTATTCAATCGTGACTGGAGCCTGCTCCGTGCCACACTTTCCCATTTCTTCCTCATGCTGGCTGGCTTTGTTCCACTAGCAACTCTGGCTGGTTGGTTCCCCTTCCACTGGACCTTCTATCTCCAGCTTATTCCAGAGTTTGCAATCGTCTACCTCATCATCTGGGTCATTCTCTATAAAAGAGAAGCAAAAAAAGTAGACCACATCAATCAACTCTTGGCTCATAAAAAGTAATAGAGAAAAATCCCACTCACAAAAATGTGAGTGGGCTCTTTTTATAACTTTTGTTTGAGCTCAACCAAGACATTCATAGCCTGCATCGGTGTCATATTGTAAACATCCAGTTTAGCTAATTTTGCTAGGATAGGATGCTCTGCAGGGGTATCAAAGAGTGACATCTGTTCAGTAACAGCACTTGTTTCTCTCATTGGAGCAGGACTTTCCGTCCCTTGATTCTCCAGTTGAGTCAATATCTTATCCGCCCTTGATAAAAGTTTTGCTGGTAAGCCAGCAATCTTAGCAACGTGGATACCGTAGGATTTGTCAGCTGGTCCTGGTTCGATCTTGTGAAGGAAGGTAACCTGCCCATCCTGCTCCAAGGTCGCCACATGGACATTGACCAAGTGTTCCAAACTGGACTCCAGACTGGTCAACTCATGGTAGTGGGTCGCAAAGAGGGTTTTGGCTCCGATATGTTCATGAATGTATTCGATGATGGACTGGGCAAGAGCCATCCCATCATAAGTTGCAGTTCCGCGTCCCAATTCATCAAAGAGAATCAAGGAGTCCTTGGTCGCATGCGAAATGGCATTGTTGGCCTCTATCATCTCCACCATAAAGGTTGATTGACCTGAAACCAAGTCATCTGCTGCTCCGATACGAGTAAAGATGGCATCGAAGATAGGCAAATGGGCGCTTTCTGCCGGCACATAAGAACCCATCTGAGCCATCACCGCCGTCATAGCTAACTGGCGCATGTAGGTAGACTTCCCGCTCATGTTGGGTCCCGTAATTAGTTGAATGCTGGTATCTTCTGACATCTGGATATTGTTTGGAATGTAGGTCTGCGCTCCCATAACCTTTTCGACGACCGCATGGCGTCCTTTCTGGATAGCGATTTGTGAATCGTCACCAAACTCAGGTCGAATCAAATGCTGGGTTTCAGCCACAACTGCGAGACTTTGCAGGACATCAACTGTCGCAATTCCTTGGGCTAGAGCCTGCAAACGCTGGATGTACTTGCTGACTTCCTCACGGATGCGCATAAAGATTTCGTACTCTAGGTTGGCTGACTTTTCACGCGCCTCCAGCATATCTCCCTCGATACGAGCTAATTCCTCAGTTCCAAAGCGTTCTGAGTTTTTCAGCGTTGCCTTGCGGAAAAAGTGGGCTGGCACATTTCCCAGTTGCGAATTGGTCACATGGAAATAGTAGCCATCTTTTTTGTTGTAGTCAATCTTGAGCGTACTGATACCAGAGTTTTCTCGTTCCTTAGCCTCAATCTCAGCAATCCAGCTGGTCCCTTCTCTAAGTACTCGACGGTATTTATCCAAGGTCTCATCAAATCCCGTACGGATAATGCCTCCTTCCGTAATCACATGAGGAGCTTCAGGGGCAATCGCTGCGCTAATCAAACTCTCTAACTCTGGAATGGCATCCAATTGTGCGATGAGATAAGCTAAAGCAGGCTGCTCCATTCCCTCTAAAATCGCTCGAATCCGTGGCACACTAGATAAGGTAGTCGCCAGTTGCAAGAGATCCTTGGGATTGGTTTTGCCAAAAGAAACTCGACTAGCCAAACGTTCGATGTCATAAACACCCTTGAGGCTATCCGTTAAATCGCTGCGCTCAAAGAAGTGGTCAAGAAAGACTTGCACCACGTCTTGACGTTGGATGATTCGCTCCTTATCAATCAAAGGACGATGGATCCAAGAACGCAAGAGCCGCATTCCCATAGCTGTTTTGGTTTCATCTAAAAGCCAGAAAAGACTGCCTTGCTTCTTACCTGAACGGGCATTCTCAACCAGATCCAGACTAGCCTTGGTCGCATAATCCATCTGCAAGAAATCTTTGATTTCATAGCGGATAACTGGTTTGAGATGGTTCAATTCCCGCATCTGGGTTCGGTGAATATACTGGAGGAGCTTACTAGCTGCTGCTTGCTCCACAGCTGCCAGTCGTGGATCCAGTAAATGGACATCCTCAAAGCCTTCCTTCTCATAGGAAAGCACCAGATTCATCTGACGGCTGAGGATTTGTTCTTCTTCTTCAGACAAGTCATAACCCAGCACCACTTCTCGCGCCTTGAGATTGCGAATTTCCCCACAAACGAGAGTGAAATCCAAAAGCCCCGTCACATAAAAGTCACCCGTCACCAGGTCCATATAAGCCAGACCAAACTGATTGCCATCACGATCTAAGGCAACCAAGAAATTATTCTGACTATCGGGCTTACTGCTATCAACTACTGTCCCTGGCGTAATAACCTGAACCACCTCTCGCTTGACAACCCCAACCGCTTGTTTGGGATCTTCCATCTGCTCGGCTATGGCTACCTTATAGCCCTGCTCAATCAGAACATCGATATACTGCTGGGCAGAATGATAGGGGACGCCCGCCATAGGTATCGGATTTTCTGCATTTTTATTCCGACTCGTTAAGGAAATTTCTAAAATTTGCGCTGCATTAATTGCATCTTCATAGAACAACTCGTAAAAATCACCCATTCGAAAAAGCAAAAAAGCATCTGGGTATTGTTTCTTAATATCCACATACTGTTGCATGCCGGGTGATAGCTTTTCTGTTGCCATTTTTCGTCTCTCCTTGCTAAAAATAAGTCTTGAGAGCAACTCCCAAGACCTTATTTATCTTTCATCAAATCTAGCAAACGATCTTCCATCAGCTTGGCAACGTGCTGGTCTCGACAAATAACCAATAAGGTATTAGCACCAGCAACCGTTCCTAAAATCCATTCATCCTTGTTTGCATCTACAATGTTTGCTAAGACTGCAGCTTCCCCAAGTTTGGTATGAAGTACCAAGGTGAACTCTGCTCTTGCAACACCTTCTAAATGATGAGACAAAAACTCAACTAAATCAATCTTATCTGTCTCATTTGCTAGTACATAATACACCATATCATTTTTCTTAACCTTGGTCAAGCCGATTTCACGCAAATCACGTGACAAAGTCGTTTGTGTCACATAAACATTACGAGCTTCTAAACGATCTTGAATCTCTTTTTGTGTCCCAAGTTTTTCTTCGGTGATCATCTTTTTAATCAATTGATGCCGTTCTCTTTTTCTCATATTATCCTCTTAAGTGAATATTTATAACAAATTTTACATTTATTTTATAACTATATTATACCAAAAAAACTAGATAATTCAAAAAAATTCTTTTCTTTCTCAAAAAATGTAGTAAATTGTGTTAAAATAGTAAAAAAGCCCAAAAGGAGCCCTTATGAATACAAAAGAATTGATTGCTAGCGAGTTGGCTAGCGTCATTGATAGCCTGGACCAAGAGGCTATTTTAAATTTACTGGAAACACCTAAAAACTCAGAAATGGGAGACATCGCCTTCCCTGCCTTTTCTCTAGCAAAGGTCGAGCGTAAAGCTCCGCAAATGATTGCAGCAGATATTGCTGAAAAAATCAATAGTCAAGCCTTTGAAAAGGTTGTTGCTACAGGACCTTACGTCAACTTTTTCCTTGATAAATCTGCTATTTCGGCTCAAGTATTACAGGATGTTATTACTGAGAAAGAGCACTATGCTGACCAAACCATTGGCAAGCAAGAAAATGTCGTTATTGATATGTCTAGTCCCAACATCGCAAAACCATTCTCTATTGGGCACTTGCGTTCAACAGTTATCGGAGATAGCTTGTCACATATTTTCCAAAAAATCGGTTATCAAACAGTCAAGGTCAATCATTTGGGAGACTGGGGCAAACAGTTTGGGATGCTGATTGTCGCCTACAAGAAATGGGGAAATGAGGAAGCCGTTAAAGCGCATCCAATCGATGAACTTCTTAAACTCTACGTTCGCATCAATGCTGAAGCTGAAAAAGATCCTAGCTTGGATGAAGAAGCACGCGAATGGTTCCGCAAACTGGAGAATGGAGATGAGGAAGCCCTCGCTCTCTGGCAATGGTTCCGTGATGAAAGTTTAGTGGAATTCAACCGCCTTTACAATGAATTGCAAGTTGATTTTGACAGCTACAACGGGGAAGCCTTTTACAATGATAAGATGGATGCTGTTGTAGACATTCTCGCTGAAAAAGGACTTCTTGTTGAGTCAGAAGGGGCTCAAGTTGTCAATCTTGAGAAATATGGAATTGAACATCCAGCCCTTATCAAGAAATCTGATGGTGCAACTCTCTATATCACACGTGACTTGGCTGCAGCCCTCTACCGTAAAAAGGAATACCAATTTGCAAAATCCATCTATGTTGTTGGTCAAGAGCAATCTGCCCACTTCAAACAACTCAAGGCAGTACTACAAGAGATGGGCTACGATTGGAGCCAAGACATTGTCCATGTTCCGTTTGGATTGGTAACAAAAGAAGGGAAAAAACTCTCTACTCGTAAAGGAAATGTCATCTTGCTAGAGCCGACTATCGCTGAGGCTGTTAGTCGTGCCAAGGCCCAAATCGAAGCGAAAAATCCTGAGTTAGAAAATAAAGACCAGGTTGCCCACGCTGTTGGAGTTGGAGCTATCAAGTTCTATGATCTTAAGACCGACCGTACAAATGGATATGACTTCGACCTTGAGGCTATGGTATCCTTTGAAGGGGAAACTGGACCTTACGTTCAATACGCCTACGCTCGTATCCAATCTATCTTGCGCAAAGCCGATTTCAAACCAGATACAGCTGGCAACTACAGCCTGAATGATGCTGAAAGCTGGGAAATCATTAAACTACTCCAAGACTTCCCACGTATTATCAATCGTGCAGCAGATAACTTTGAACCTTCTATCATTGCGAAATTTGCGATTAGTCTGGCTCAAGCTTTCAACAAGTACTATGCACATACACGTATCCTAGATGAAAGTCCTGAGCGCGACAGTCGTCTGGCCCTCAGCTACGCAACCGCAGTCGTCCTCAAAGAAGCTCTTCGTTTGCTCGGAGTAGAAGCGCCGGAGAAGATGTAAATCGCCAAAGTTACTTGATTGCAGAGCAATCTAAGTAACTAACGCCAAATCCTATTCGGACTTTGGCTAGGCGCTTCACTAGTCATGGTCCCTAAATATAATCGATTTAGAGCCCATGACGTCGTAACCAGTACGAATTGCCTAAACGCTTCACTAATTCACCTAACCAAATAATATCGATTTGGTTAGGCTCATGTCGTAATCTTTTAAATTACTTGAAAACAATCTGAAAGATTGAGGCAAAATAACATTTATATTTTGTTCGGCCTTGCAGCTATTCAATAAAACAATTTATTCACTTTTACTATTTCTTTATCATACTGGGAGATACCTTATGAGTCAATATGCTTATATCCTCGTTATAATTAGCTTGGTTTTCCTTTTTCTGCTCAATAAGTACGAGAAGGAAAGACTTCAAAGACTCTACCAAGAGCAACTCTTGAAGGACGAGACATTTAGGTCTGACATCAAAGAGAAAATTCACACGACTGAAAATATCAATGATGTCATTGCACATATCAATAAAACTTACCATCTGGGAATGTTGCTCTCAAAAGACGTCACAGATCAATTGAAATAATCAAAATCCGAGAAGAAAGCTTCTCGGATTTTTTAGGCTTACCATATTCTCCTTGGAGAAATTTCATTAATGCATGTAAAGTTTTCTGTAATTTTCTATATTTTTTCAAAATATTCTTGCATTTCTTTTAAGTTTTTTGTAGAATAGTAGCTATCTATTCAGATTATTCTGAAAATTCAAAAATAGGAGCGTTTATTATGTCACAAGTTACGTCATCAAACCAGTCAACCTGGGCAAGCAAACTAAAGGCAATGGGGCCAGGAATCCTAATGGCTTCTGCTGCCGTTGGAGGTTCTCATATCGTATCCTCTACTCAAGCTGGTGGTTCTTATGGTTGGTCACTACTCCTCTTGGTTATCTTGGCCAATGTTTTTAAATATCCATTTTTCCGTTTTGGTGCCGAATATACTGCCGACACTGGTAAAACCTTGGTAGAAGGCTATGCTGAAAAAGGAAAAATCTATCTCTGGATTTTCTTTGTCCTCAATGTCTTCTCTGCTATGGTCAATACAGCTGGAGTCGCTATCCTTTGCTCAGCCATCATCGCTAGCGCCTTCCCAATGATTGGACTTAGCATCACTCAGTGGTCCCTTATCCTTGTTGCAGTCATTTGGGCCATGCTACTCTTTGGTGGCTACAAACTATTAGATGGTATGGCAAAATGGATCATGTCTGCTTTGACCATTGCAACTGTTCTTGCAGTTATCATTGCAGCAATTAAACATCCAGAATACAGCTCTGATTTTATCGAAAAGACACCTTGGCAAATGGCGGCCCTCCCTTTCATCGTTTCCCTCTTAGGATGGATGCCTGCTCCTATTGAAATTTCAGCCATCAATTCACTCTGGTCTGCTGAAAAGAAAAAGACCGTCAACTTTAATACAGCGGACGCTCTTTTTGACTTTAATGTTGGTTACATTGGAACTGCTATCCTAGCTGTATTCTTCGTGGCACTAGGAGCACTGATTCAGTATCCTACCGGGCAGGCAGTTGAAGCTGCTTCAGCTAAGTACATTTCTCAGTTTGTGGGTATGTATGCCTCTGTTCTTGGAGAATGGTCCCGTTATTTGATTACCTTTATCGCCTTTCTCTGTATCTTTGGAACGGTCATCACCGTTATCGATGGTTACTCTCGTGTCAATCAGGAATCGCTACGACTCTTGATTCGTCAAAAAGAGGATACTCGTAAATCTTTGAACATCTGGATGACCATTACCGCTATCATTGGTATCGTAATTATTAAATTCTTTGCTGGTCAAGTTTCTACCATGCTCCGCTTTGCCATGATCGGATCTTTCCTAACAACACCATTCTTCGCTCTTTTGAACTATGTATTGGTGACACGTGAGAATAAAAATCTTCCTTCTTGGCTAAAACTCCTCGCTATCGCAGGATTGATTTTCCTCTTTGGCTTTGCTATTTTCTTTATCTATGCACTTGCCATCGGAAAAGCAGGATAGTTTATAAAATGGCACCCTTACGGGGTGCTTTTTGCATACACGAAAAGCAGTTGAAAATCTCAACTGCCCCTCAGTACTACTTTATTTCTCTGTTTCTAACTCATACAAATCCGCGATAATTGCTGCGACCTTTTTAATATCTCCCAGCATACCACGCATTTCAAAGTCTGCTAGAACGGGGAAACCAAAACGCTGGCTGTACTGCTTGGCTGTCAGGCAGTATTGATTGTTAAAATTGCGATTACCGGAACCCACTACCCCAAAACACTTACTAGCATTGTCTCCATAGGCGATAAAGTCGCCCACTGGAGTCGTAAGAATCTCAACATCGCCGTTATCGACACCATTTCCACCTTCCAGATAGGTCGGCAAGAAAGCGACATAGGGATGTTCCATTTCAAAGAATTCTTGGCCTTCCTTGACCAAATCCTTGATATGGATTTTTTGGACCTCAATTCCCTCATACTGAGACAAGAGATAGTCCTTGAGTCGGGTTACAAAACTCTCTGTATTCCCACTCAGACTGATATACACTAGGGATATTTTTTTCATGTTGACCTCGATTTTTTGTTTACGATTTAAAAAGAACTACCAAGATTGTAACTTGATAGTTCTTTTTTGTCAATACTTAGGCAACTTCTTCTGCTTCGACTTCTTCGGCCAAATCTTTTTGTTGGCGCCACATCTTGTAAAAGACTAAGGCTAAAAAGAGAACATTGATAATGATGAACAAAATATTCGTTCCTTGTGCAAATGCTCCCATTCCTAAGCCGAGAGTAGTATCTTTGATTAATTGAACCGCATCTTGAACGTTCATATAGCTATAAACCAAACCAACAATCGCTAGTAAAAGATAGCCAAGATAAGCATAGTTTGCAAATTGGACGTTTTTACGAACTAAGAACACAAAGGCTACCACAACTAAAATAGCAGATAAAACAATCAAAACTACATTAAAAATTGAGTGCGATGATGCTGTTACTTGGTAAGTATAGTTAACCGTGTCTTCTATTTGCTGGGCAGTAAGCGTCCCGCTATTCGCCAGGCTCGCACGAAGAACATCTTTACTTGGCAATGGACTCAAGATTCCAAATAATGACATAGATGAAATGAGGGCTGATAGGACTAACAAAACCCAAAGATAAATAGGATTCTTTTTCATGTTTTCCTCCATAAGATATTTTGAACATTATAGCATTTTTTGTACAGGAATACAACTTTTACAAGCTGGTTTCAACTTGTTTCCGATAAGCTTTCGGTGATTTTCCGCACAATTTACGGAAAACCTTGTAGAAATATCCAACATTACTGTAGCCAACTGCATAGCAAATATCTTCGATGCTATCACTGGTCGAAAGTAAAAGTTGCTGCGCTGCTTTTATTCGCTGTTTATTGAGCAATTCCGCAAAGGTTGAGTTGGTTTCCCTCTTAATCAGCTGACCGAGATAGACAGGATTGATAAAGAGATCCTTGCTAATATCCTTAAGTGAGAGCTCTTTCTGATAATCACGCCCAATCACCTCCAGAACACTCACCACATTTTCATTCATGCGGTACTGGCCAAAGAACTTGGTCAAGGTTTCTTTGATATAGGCAACCAATTCTTCAAAGGTGTTAATGGCATGGATAGCTTTGACAATCTCGGTCATATCATCTGCTTTTAGGTGTTCAAACAAATGAAAGACATCCATGACAAACTGGGTGAAGAGCTGCTTTGTGATGGCCACGCGCGGGGTATTCTCCAAGACGACCTTCTCTAGCAGGGTTAATTCTTCGATGATTTGATTGATATTCCCTTGGATAATCACCCGATAAATCGGCTCGTAATAAGCAAACAAACTCTCGGATTTTTCTAGATTGACAGAACCGTAGAAGAGGGCTTTTTCAGCGTTGATCTTCCAATTCTCAAAGGACTGCTGGTAGGGTGCTTCAAATGGTGTCACGATGATGCCATCGAGCGGTTGATCAGAGATGAAAATCTGCCAGTCTTGCCCCAAAACATAGTAAGGAATGGTAAACGAACCCTGCTTTTCCTTGGATAGACCAATCCACCAGCTGTCTTTACCTGACAGGTAGTTTGTAAATCCTGTCTCATCCAATTCTTGACTGAGGGTCTGACTTTGCTCCACTTTTTCCTGAAGCTGTTGCGCAATCTTTTCTAGTAAATTACCCAACTCCACCTTGTCTACTGGCTTAACCAGATAATCCACGACACTAAGGTTCATGGCTTTTTTGACGTACTCAAACTCCTGATAACCAGACAGCAAGATATAATAGGTATCTGGAAGTAGCTCTTTCATTTCCCTAATCATCTCAAGTCCGGTCTTATCTGGCATGTTGACATCGGAAATGACCACATCTACTGGATTTTTCTTGACATAGTCCAAAGCATCATCTGCGTGATTAGCTGTCGCGACGACTTGCATATCCCATTTTTCAAAGGGGATTAATCGCTTGAGCCCCTCTGTCACCATGTACTCATCGTCTACTAATAAAACTTTATACATTTCTACCCTTTCTATTCATCCTGGATAGTGATATGGTAACGAACACCTTCTTGCTCAGCTGACTCTACACTGATTTGGTAGCGATCCCCAAAGTAGAGAACAAAGCGTTCGTGTACATTTACTATTCCAATTGATTGCCGCTCCCCACTATAGCTTGCCTCGTGTTCAAAACTTCGCTGAGCTAATTTTTCTTGCAAGCTAGCTAGTTTCTCAGCGGGCATTCCTCGACCATTGTCTTCCACTAGGATTTCAACGAAGCCTTGGCCCTTCAAGGATTTAATACTGATGACATTATCCGTTCTGCGATGGTCAACACCATGGGCAAAGTAGTTTTCTACTAATGGTTGGAGTGTAAATTTTGGAATCCTCATTTCTTCCAATTCTGGTTCAATCTTGAAACCATAAGCAATGGATTTAGGATAACGCACCATACAGAGATAGCTATATTTTCGGCAAAATTCTAACTCCTGCTTCAGGGTCGTTTCCCGCTCGTCGGAGATATTGTTGCGTAACAAGCTACTAAATTCATAGATAATATCTGCCAGTTCATCCTGACTTTGCATGACGGCATACATCCGTAAAAACTCTAGAGTATTGTACATAAAGTGAGGATTGATTTGAGCCTGCAGGGCTCGCATATTGGCATCTTTTTGGCTGAGCTCTAGCTGATAGATATCATGGATATTTTTTTCCAGGCGATCCAACATATCATTGGTTGTTTCTGCAATGAGAAGCAACTCTTGGTCTTTTTCAGAGGTATCGATTCGAAGGCCTTCTTCTCCTTGAGCAATCACCTCGATCGAATCTACTAGGTCTACGACCTGCTTTTGGTAATTTGAAAAAGTCTGTCTAAGGGTCACGTACAAAATAATGATAAAGAGAATACTTAGCCCAATAATGACAGCTGAACTCGTCAAAGTTCCTGTAAGAACAAAATTTTTAGGAACAGCGACTCGAACCTGATAAGCATGAGAGGTGACACCCACAAACCAGTTTTCTCGCTCGGCTGAGACCTTCTCCCCAATATGGAACATCTCGGTCTCAAAAGGCGAAGTTACTGTTACAGCCATTGGGATATGACCCCGAGTATTGTCAATAGCGCCATGTAAAACATCCGGGGATAGGGAGATATAGATCACTCCTAAATCCTTGTCAGACACAGGATCGGAAACAGGAATGGCAAAACTATTGGCTGTTGGCTTAAAATCCTCCGCAGGAATTTTCTCTCCACTGCGTTTTTCTCTAGTCGAAACATACACTTCCTTGTAGTCCTGAAGAACAATAGCCACTCCAGTCACAAAATCATTCCGAACATAGAGATCATCAATATTTTCATACAGAGAAACAGAGATATAAGGCGAAGTTTTACGCTCTAATTGCCAATAGAAATAGTCTGGTGTGCTGAGACTGAAATACTTGTAAATTCCTTCGATACGGGCCTGATTTTCAACCAAAGACTGAGCAAGTTGGGTTGACTCTCTGTGATAGTATTCCACTTCACTCACTGTCCGAGTGGTCACACGTTCTGCAACCCGTTGGGCCTCTTTCTCACGTGAATCCCAGTCAGCATACGATAGCATAATCGCAAAACTGGCAATGACCACGATCATGACCAAACTATAAATCCGTAAAAGAGAGTGAAGCCAAAACTGCTTCATTCTATTTTGTCGCCAATTTTTCATGGATACTTTCATAAATAGGTTCCAACATATCACTGATAAAGAAATGCCACATTCCAATTCCTACAAAAAAGAGCAAGGCAGGCATATAATAACCAACTCCTACAAGGAGAGCAGACCCGAGTAAAACCTTGGCAATCGCAGGTAAGCTCATAAAAATCCCTATAAGGGACAGTTTCAAGGTATTTTGGTAGGATAAATCAAAGTACACCTGAAGTTTCAAGGAAACAGTATAGGCTAGAAAGACAAGAGCAACTACAAGGACATTGAGAAAGGTCGCCAAGAGGTGGAAAATCGTCTGGTGGGGCAATTGAACTAGAAGGTATAAACCATAAACTAGGACAAGATCCACAAACACAAAACTATAGAAAGCCAGATTACTCTTGACAAAATTGCTCTTATACAATTCCCAAGCTTCCTTCAAATGGTATGCTCGATAGGTATAACCATGTTCCGCATACAAACTCATAAGAGTTGCACTAGCTGGGGCCAAACCAAAGACCACTCCTCCTGCTAGTGTTAATAGCCAGAAATAAGCCGTCGCCATCATTCCCAAAAAGATACGATTAAAGACGAATTCTAGAAATTTTCCCATGCTACTCTCCTTAAACTAACGATGTAACTATTATATCATATTTCAAGCGTTTTCAAAAATATAGAACTCCCATTTACAATCCTCAAAAAGCGTGATACAATTGGTTTTGTTAATTCGCATCAAGGAGATTCTCATGAAGAAAAATATCTTAACCACCCTCTTAGCCGCCGTCCTCTACTTTCTCTGTGTAGGGATTGGAGTCTTCCTAGGACACCTGGTCGATCAAACAGGCAATATGTTCTACGCGCCTGCCTTTTCTGCCCTTGTCGGTGGCAGTGTCTATATGCTTCTTTTGGCGAAGGTCCCTCGTTTTGGTGCTATCACCACTCTAGGACTTTTTATGGCACTTTTCTTCCTAGCTAGCAAGCATGGCGCTGGTGCCTTTCTCCCAGGACTCGCCTGTGGTCTTGCAGCAGATGCCATCGCTCGTCTCGGAAACTACAAAGACCGAATCAAAAACACCCTCTCCTTCCTCGTCTTTGCTTTTAGCACAAGTGGCCCTATCTTCCTCATGTGGATCCGTCCCAAAGCTTACGTGGCCACCTTACTTGCGCGTGGGAAATCCCAAGAATACATTGACCGTATCATGGTCGCTCCAGAGTTAGACAAAATCCTTCTCTTTGTTTCAAGCATCCTCCTAGGTGCCTTGTTTGGGGCTGTGGTTGGGCAATTTCTAAGTCAAAAAACAGCTGATAAACTATAAGATAAAAGCCCTGAAGACTAGCAATGCCTAGCTCCAGGGCCTTTTTGTATACAATCTTAAAATTCACTATAGATAAATTCTTGAATATTCGAAAAATCGGTCACAAAACAGTAAACCACGATGCTCAAGATAACCGTATAGAAAAATAGTGTCCACAAGATTAAACGATGTGTGTTAGTTAGCTTGGTTTGCAAATTTGTAAAGTTCTTTTTCAACTTCCATCCATCCTTTCACTCCAACGTGCATCACGTCAAATAAAAAGTAATCATCATACTCTCTGTTTCCATAGTTTAATACGGTTGCACCATGGCTTTTTGCGACATCTTCTATTTTTTTATAAGTTTTTTCTCGCATATCTCTTGAGACTCCTGTGTAGTCGTTCCATTTCCCGTTTACTGGGAAAATAATAACCTCAACTTCAATGCCCAATTCTTTAGCAACCGTCAAGAAAAGTTCCATATCTGAATATTCTGGTGACTCTAGGTAGCTCAAATCTTTATTGGAATCTTTCAGCGATGCATAGCGATCTTTTAAGTAAGTATTGTAGTAGTTATTATCAACAGCATAGTCATTATTGTCTGTTTTCTTTTTGACCTCTTCCACAAACTGATCCGTCATCTTTTCCCAATCATAGTCTGGGGTTTTGTCTCCTAGTGAAGGATAATCTGATTTCTCATGATTTTCATAAAATTTTCGTTTGAGCTTAAAGGAATACATCGCGTTATCTAACTCTAATAGTTTTTTATCAACAATGGTTCCTTTTCCATCTATGAAATAACTTTTGTATTTTTTGTAGATGTCGTTTTGTTGCTTGTTCCCCTTGGTAATCTCGATAATGCGATTGATTAGTTTTTCTTTCGTTTCTTTACTAATCTTGTCATTATCTAGCATGTGGAAAATATGTTCCTGAGAGGCCTTGTTCAAAAAAGCATCTTGATGGGTCCCATCTTTTTCAAACCACTGAACCGACTCTACTATAGCTACTTTTCGCTTACTCATAGCTCCTTCAATAGAAGCTAAAGTAGAAGCCTGAATGATGTTTTGAGAATAACTGGTCCCAATCTGCATGATATTAAAATCGTTGTAGTTAAAAATTTTATTTGGATGATAGTCTTCATTTATCGTCGCAACCAATTCTGAGGAACCCATTAGAACCAGTGTATTGGGGGTGATATTGCTTGTTAGAATATCTCTACTTTTATACTTTTCATATGAGGTATTGTAACGAATACTGTTATCCTCGACTTTATAATAATCATCAATCGTCTTGACATACGTCACATTTAAAAGGGCAAGCGTCGCAATTACGAGCACAAGCGATAGTAAAAATGCTTTTAATTTAATCATCTCGTTTTATCCTATCCCTTCGATCTGTCTGATTTCTTCTCAATCTCTTATCTCTTTAAAGTCGTCAGTAAGATTTTATAGGGTTCACCTGAAAAGATAAAGAAACCAACCATAACCAAATTCATGGTCACAAACCAACTTAGTAGCTTATACCATTTTTTGTTTTTATTTTTCTTATAAAAATTGCTTTTCTTTTGATACACTTCAAATCCAGCCATCAAGACACCATGGTAAAAACCATAGACAATGTAACTAACACTGAGACCATGCCAAAAACCCATGACCAACATATTGACCATATAGGCATAGGTTGCATTGTGTAGTCTATTTTTAAACCATTTTTTCCTGATAACCTGCATCAATACTCTTGAAAATACAAAATCTCTCAACCAGGTCGACAAGGTGATATGCCATCTGGTCCAAAAATCCTTGATATCGACACTCAAGAAAGGTTTGTTAAAGTTCATCGGTGTCTGAATACCTAGAATGTTACTACTTCCAACGGCCATTAGACTATAGCCTGCAAAGTCAAAAAACAGATACAAGGTATAGAGGTACATATACTTGATTGAATAAACGACTATGTCCGTATTATTTAGAGCGAGTAACATCTGGTAAACATAGGTTGATAAAACAATCTTGTAAAGGAGGCCTAGAACGATACGATACACACCGTCCCCTGCTAATTCTAGATACTCTTTTCGTGGCATGACCTCGTTCATCTCTTTTAAAAATCTCCTACTCCGATCAATTGGACCAGCACTAACTGTTGGGAAAAAGAGCAAAAACTGTAGATAATCTTTTGCACTGATTTTTTCTTTGATTAAGCCATCCGATATCTCTAGCATGATCTGAATGGTCTTAAAGGACATGTAAGAAATTCCAATAAAGGCCAACAAATGCAGAGAAGTCAGGGCAAAGACTTTATTGATTACCAAAGGAAGAATGGAAAGGAAAACCAGTGATTTCAGCCACTTTGCCTCTATCCGCTGTGCTAGAAAAACCAGAAAATACTGGTAAACAATAAAGACGAGCAAATAGACAATCATCGCTCGACTCTTACCATAGATAGCTCCTGCAAATAAGAGGGAGAGCGCCAAAATATAGTAGTCTTTACGTTTTTCAAAAAAGTTTACCACAAAACCAATCAGTAAAACTACAAATAAGAGAAGGAAAAACTCATTCCCCTCAAAATAATTCATACCAGCCAAACTCCTTTACATTATCATCTCTTCTACAGCAAACTTTCTGATTTGCTAATTGGAGACCTTTATTTATTATAGCATATTTCTAAAAAGAAGCTTTATCCTTCTTGCATTTCGGTGAGAAAACAAAAAGGAGTCCCGTTGAACTCCTTCCATTTATTTATGACTTAGTTTCTTGGTCAAGAAATCTCCCAAGAACTGGATTGTAAAGATAATCAAAATGATAATGATAGTCGCCAAGATGGTCACATCGTGATTGTAACGGTTAAATCCATAAGCGATGGCTACGTTACCGATACCACCAGCACCAACTGCTCCCGCCATAGCTGTTTCCCCAACAAGGGAAATCAAGGTCACAGTCGTCACACGAATCAAATCTGGAAGACCTTCTGATAGGTAAACACCCACGATGTCCCAGAAGGTCGCTCCGCTCGCTTGAGCCGCCTCAATGACACCACCATCTAACTCAGCCAAGACAACCTGCACCTGACGGGCAAAGAAGGCAAAGACTGCAAAAGAAAGGGGGACAAGGGCTGCATTTGGTCCGATACTCGTCTTCACAATCAAGTGAGAAAGTGGCGACATGATTGCCAAGAGGATGATGAAAGGAACTGCACGGAAAATGGAGGTAATCTTGTCTAAAATCCAGAAGATAACCTTATTTTCCAAGACACCACCTGGCGCTGTCAAGACGAGGAAGAGACCTGCTACCAACCCCAAGAACCCTCCGATGATGAAAGAAAGAACTGTCATATAAAGAGTTAGGTAGATAGCCGTTCCCCAGCCTGCCTGACCAGCCCAGCCCATCTTGTAGACATTTGGTAAATAGGTTTGAATCAATGAGTCCATCTTACTGTCCTCCCTTCAATACTTTTAACTGCACACCAGCCTGACGAATGGCATCTTGAGCACCTACTAGCGCTGCTTTTCCCCCTGACAAGACCACAACCAATTCTCCAACAGGAGTGCCATCGAGAATTTCGATATTTCCATAGAGGATATTGGCCGTTACTTGGTAATGTTTGTACAATTCATTCAAAAGTGGTTCGTCTGTCGAAGCCCCTGCATACTTGAGCTGCACTAAGATACTGTTCTCAGATAGGTACTCTACGATTTCTTGCTTCTCAATCTTGACCATGGCTTCATCAATACCTGTGGCAGTTGAGATAAAGTCCTGGGTCAAAGGTTGTTTAGGGTCTGAGAAGATTTCAAGGACACTGCCTTCTTCAATCAAACGGCCATCCTGCATGACCGCCACACGGTTGGCAATGTCTTTGACAATCTGCATTTCATGCGTAATCAAGACAACGGTCAAGCCTAATTTTTGGTTCAAATCTTGTAGCAAGGCCAAAATCTGCTTAGTTGTCTTAGGGTCAAGGGCAGACGTTGACTCGTCTGAAATCAAGATTTTTGGATCATTTGCCAAGGCACGCGCAATGGCCACACGCTGTTTTTGCCCTCCAGATAGTTGTGAAGGGTAGTTTTCAGCACGATCCGCCAAGCCAACCAAGTCCAACAACTTAGCTACTTTAGCTTTCTTTTCTTCCTTGCTGAGTCCAGAGTGTTTGAGGGCAAAGGCTACATTTTCCTCTGCTGTCTTTTGACTCATCAGGTTAAAATGCTGGAAAATCATCCCAATGTCTTGACGCTTACGACGCAACTGCTCTGCTGTCAAGGTCACTCTGCCGTTAAAAATAACGTCGTTATCAATGGTAATTTTCCCAGCAGATGGCTTTTGCAAGAGGTTAATCACCCGTACAAGGGTTGATTTCCCTGCTCCAGAATATCCAACGATTCCGTAGATATCCCCTTCTTGGATGTGAATAGTCACATCCTTGACCGCTGTGATGGTTCTCTTCTTTTGGTGAAAAGTCACATCAATCTGATCTAACTTGATAATATCTCTACTCATAGCTTCTAATCAGCTCCTCTACTAATTCAATATGGGTGTAGTAATCGGCGATTCGCACGTTTTCATCTCCACCATGGTCTCGGCTATTTGCATTTCCTAGACCGAAAGCCACCATTGGCACCTCCAGGGCGTCAAAGACCGTATGCATAGGCCCTGTCCCCGCTGTGGTAGGCAAGACTGATACGCCCTGTGGATAGAATTTCTTGGCCAACTCGATTACGTTGAGAATGGCTGGCGCGCTCATATCGCTTCGATAGCTCATCTCTCCCAAGGTATAGTATAATTCTACCTTATCAAAGCCATTTTTGTCTAGCTGTTTCCAAATTTTTTCCAGAACATCATGCGGTTCTAGGCCAGGAACCAAACGAACCTCAAGCTTAGCACTGGCTTCTGCTGGCAAAATCGTTTTAACTCCTTGCCCTTGATAACCTGACTGAATCCCTTCGATATTAAGGGCTGGCTCGAAAAAGAAACGTTTTAGAAAGGCTGCACGATCCTCTTGTAAGAGAGGCAATTCCAAACCATAAATGCGACTAATTTCCTCAGGATTGCGTTGGGCATAGGTATCTACCAAGGCTAGTTCTCGTTCATTTGGCTCTTGAACATTCTCGTACAAGCCTTCTACCAAGATACGACCATCTGCAGCGCGCAGGCTACTTAGAGCCTGTAGGAGATACCAAGGTGCTGACTCCACGACACCACCATAACTCGAGTGGATATCCACATCCGCACTTTTCACCTTAGCATCAAAGGTTACAATTCCCTTGTTTCCGCCAGAGATTTCCAGCTGTTCCAAGGCGTTCTTTGTTCCTTGTTCCCAGACTAGCAAGTCCGCTCCACGAAGTTTGTCTGCGTGTTTCTCTAAATACTTATCTAGATCCATGGAAGCAGACTCCTCTGCCCCTTCCATGATAAAGCTGATATTGACAGGCAGGTCATCATGGTGCTGCATATACTTTCTCAAAGCACTCAAACGAGCTGTGATGTGGCCTTTGTCGTCGTCAACCCCACGCCCATACATAAAGCCATTTCGCACAGAAAGGGTAAAAGGATTCTCTGTCCACACCTGGTCGCCATCCGCTGGCACGGTGTCATAGTGATTATAGAAGATCAAGGTCTTGGCATCCGGACGCGAACTCTTGAAATGCGCCATGACAAAGGGAGCCGTGTAGCTCTCATCAATCTCCACTTCAGCCCCTACACGCTTGAAAATCTCACCCAGATAGTTTGCGACTTCCTTGAGTCCAACCTGTTGGGCAAAGACGGATTTCTTGGAAATTAAGGTGCGTAAGACTTCGAAATAATGTTGGGCCACATGATCCTTCTCAAATTTTTCAATCTGCTCTTGTTCGCTAGGAAAAACCATTTTCTCTCTCTTTCTACTACGTACTTGTGTCCCTGGAACAACCACAAGTGCCTCTTTAAAATCAACTCTCTATACAAAAGCAAGAGGTGGAAACTCTCTCCCACCTCCCTGTGTCTTATTACCAAACTGGTTGGTCCAAACCGTCTGATGTTTCTTCGATAACTTTTTTCACTTCATCAGTGTGGTAAGCTGCGATAATTTTCTTGATGGCATCAGCCTTAGGTGATGATTCCCAATCTTTTTTCGCAACGATGATGTTGTACCATTGTTTTGAGTTTTCATCAGCTTGTTCTTTGAAGAGTGCTTTCTTGTAGTCCAATTTTGCTTCTGTAACGAAGGTATTGTTTACAACGGCAGCATCAACTGATGACAATGAACGAGCTGTTTGGCTAGCGTCCAATTCAGTAATCTTCAAGTTCTTTGGATTTTCTGTGATGTTAGCAACTGTTGCAAGTGCAGTTCCAGAAACATCCAATTTGATCAAACCAGCTGATTGAAGCAAGTAAAGCGCACGGCTTTCGTTTGTTGCATCGTTTGGTACGGCGATTTCACCGTTATCTGGGATTTCTTCCACTTTGGTGTACTTGTTTTCTTCCCCATTTTTACCTGAGTAAAGGCGGATTGGTGAGATGTACGTATCTGCAATCGCTACAAGATCTTTCCCGTTTTCTTTGTTCCAGTTGTTCAAGAAGTTGTAGTGTTGGAAAGCGTTCAAGTCTACTTCGCCATCAGCAGTTGCCTTGTTTGGTTGTGAATAGTCTGTGAACTCTGTGAATTCCAATTTAATTCCATCTTTTTCAACCAATTCTTGAATTTTATCCCAACGCGCTTCTTCAGAACCGCTACGGTTAACTGTTGCAATTTTAACTACTGTTTCGTTGTCTGCTTTCTTTTCTGAATTTCCGCAAGCTGCAAGAGCCAAACCTGCAACTGTAGCAAGAGCTGCTACACCGAGCCATTTTTTAATTTTCATGATTCTTTCTCCTTTAAAAATAATACCGTAATAGTATCTCATACTTTATTTGATTTAGCAAATTGTTATTAGATAGGCAGACATATAGTTTGAAACTATATACCTAAAAATTGAGAAATCATCCGCCTTTCTCAGACTGGATGATTTCATACGACTATTTAATATCAGCTTCTGCTGGGAGATAAGTGTCTCCGAAGAACTGTTTAGACAATTTTTCAAGAGTTCCGTCTTTGTAGAGTTCTTGGATGCGTTTGTCTACAAATGATTTCAACTCATCTTGACCTTTAGCAAGAAGTGGGTAAACGTAAGGTTGTTGGTCGCTTGGAAGTTCAATGACTTTCAAGTTGTCCAAACCTTGGTTTTTGATAACTGTCTCTACACCGATTTTATCAAAAATCTTGTAGTCAAACTGACCATCGCTCAAACGTGACATGATTTGTTGGAAATCAGCCTTGGTGTAGTTAAGAACCGTTGGATTGTCTGCGTGTTGTTTGTTATAATCTTCTAGCTGTTTAGCTGATGTTGTCCCTTGAACAACCTCAGTAGACTTGCCTCCGATATCATCAAGCGACTTGATGCTAGAGTCGTCTTTTTTCACTACAAGAACGTTAGGGTTCTTAGCAGTTGGGGCTGCATAAAGGTATTTCTCAGCGCGTTCTTTGGTATAACTAATATTGTTCACAGCCATTTGGTAGCGATCGCTATCAAGGCCTGCAAAGACACCTGACCACTCTGTCTTTTCAAACTTAACATCGTATTTGTCAGAGTCTTTAAAGATAGCACGAACTACTTCAATCTCATAACCAGTCAACTCGCCATTTTCTTCGTAGTTGAATGGTTTTGGTGAAGCATTGGTTGCAACGATAATTTCTTTCTTACCAGATGCTGCTTCGCTAGTTGCAGTATCTTTCTTATCTCCGCCTGAGCAAGCTGCTAGTACACCTGCGGCAACAAGTCCTAGAGCAGCAAGAGATGAATATTTGACGATTTTTTTCATGTCATTTCCTCCAAAATAGAATACTTTACTATCTTAACAGAAAATATTTTTTTTCGCCATTATATGATACCTATCTCGGTGATAGGTTTTTTTTATGGCTGACTAAAAGACCAGACGCAAGACTGCAATCAAGACTACTCCAAAAAGAACCGTACCCACTAGATTGCGGTAGCGAAAGGCTACCCAAGCCGTTGGAAAGACTGCTAAAAAGTCCAGCCATTTGATCTGAGGAAGGCTGCCAACCTTGCCAGTCACTACGCTTGAAAGGATCAAGGCAAAGATAATGGAAACAGGCAAGAACTTCAAAAAACGCTCAACGATAGCTGGCAGCCCCTTGTACTTAACCAAGATGAAGGGAATCATACGGGGAATCCAAGTCACTAGACCTGAAAAGATAACGGCTAACAAAAGATATTTACTGACCATCTAAGACCACCCCCATGGTACAACCTAGCAAGGTCGCAAACAAAACAGCTAGCGACTGAGACACCACTGTCAAGAGCAAAAAGAAGGACACCACAACCACGGCTAGGATCCGCAGCAGATTGCGGACAGGAACCCGTCTTTGCATAATCTGAAATTGTGAAGTAAAAATCCCGATAAACATCCCAACAAGGGCAAAGTCCAAGCCAAAGACTTCAGGATTTGGAAGAAGGCCACCTAAAGCTGTCCCCGCCACTGTCCCAATAAACCAGGCTACATAACTATTGAGATTGTTCCCGTGCATCCACATAGGATGGACCTTGTCTGTATGGGCTAATTCTCCCATCAAAACCCCATAGGTCTCATCTGTCAGGAGACTGGACATGCCGATATTTTGCCAAAGACTAGTATGACGGAAATAGGTCGATGCATGCAAGCTCAGCAAAAAGAGTCGCAAGTTGATCAAAAAGACCGTCATAGCAATAGCTGCCACAGGCGCTTGGACCGCAATCAGTGCCAACATGGCAAACTGGGCGCTCCCAGCATAAACAAAGAGGCTCATCAAGCCCATCTCAACAGGTGTCACATAGGACGCGCCAATAATCCCACAAGCCAGACCAATGCTGACATAGCCAAGGGCAGTCGGCATGGCTGCCTGTACACCTTCCCAAAATCCTTTTTCTTTCATCCTTCTCCTCATATTCTCTCCAATTGAGGCTGTTCATCATCACAGCCACAGCACGGACTATTATAACATATTCAGGAATGAGAAAAAAGTTTCGGAATCGAAACTAAGTGCCAGCAAAAAGTGCTGAAGAGGAAGCATCATGGATACATGAGAAATTGATCCACTCGGATAGTATACTTATCGGTTTCTGTGTCTGTAGCATATTTATTTTCTGTTGGATAGACATCAACCCAGAGTTCCCACTGTTGTCCTTTTAACTTGACCTTGTAGCGATAACCGTCATCATAGATGCCTACTGTCTCAGTTGTCATGGACTGGTAATCTGGGAGTTCTTCAAGCTCTTTTTTTACAGTCTGGGATAAGTTATCGAGCAATGCTTGCTGCTCAGCTTTTGAGGTAACGGGAAAATAAGCCTCTACTGTTTCCAAACGATGCGATTTTGAAAATGTAAAGGTCGCTCGACCTGTATAGCCTTTCAAAGTAATCTGCTCATAGTGATAGAAAAGACGCCCTGTTTTATAGAAATACGGATCTTCTGCACGCCAGGTATCGCGATAGGCCGTTTCCTTTTCTTCCTCCACCTCGCTTGCCTTTCCAAATCTTTCTTCAACAGATTTAGGAGACATACCGAACGAAAGGGATTCAAACAAGACCAGTTGTGTTTTTTTGATATTCTGGCAAGCTGATAAAAGCATGAGTAAAGCTCCAATAGCAAGCAAACCACTGATTATTTTTGTAAATTTCATATTTCTACTATACTAAAAAACTCTATGATTGACAAACTTTGATAGAGTTGGATTCCGTGGTTAGATTCTAAAATTACTTTTTCATTTAAGGTAACAAGGAATTGAACAAGGACTATTATTAGATATTGAAGATAAGAAAAAGACTGGAAAGCCAGCCTTATCGTATGAACAAAAGTTAAATCAAAGTTCCCTACTAAATGCTCTCACGAATATTCAAGAGCATGACAAATGCGGTTAGGAGTAATAGCAATAGAATAAAGCTGACCGCTAGGGTCCCAAAACTTGTAGCAATCGTTACGAAAACGATTGTGAATAGACTTGGTAAGACAACCGTAATAGCACCAATAGAGGATTGAACCGCTCCCATTGACTCCTCAGGTATTTGTTTAAAGACGAGTTCTTGCAATCTAGGAGAGAGTAACCCTGCGATGAAGGCATCCAAGGAGCTGAAAAGCAGAATCAAGCCAAAATGAACTGTGGCAAATCCTACTAGAAGGAGTAACTGGATGACGACCGAAGCGTATAGAGCTGTTTTTATAGAAATCGTATTTTTCAGATAGCCACTTACAAGACTTCCAACAATAAGTGCTAACAATTCTAGCGTTGATAACAAAGCGAGCGATTGACCAGTTTGTAAATTCAAAAACGGTTGGTTTCTTAAAAAAAGAGTCGAAATAGGAACAGTGACATTGATCACAGCTTGGCTGATAGAGACGATAAACAAAATGAAGATCACTCTATCCATATTCCAGATCAATTTCGATGATTGGAACAAATGCTGGCAAAACGATTTTATAGAAAGACCTTCTTGATAGCTAATTGTTTTTTCAACTTTCAAAAGATCATTTTTTATGAGAAGAATACCTACAAATGCTATCAGAAACGTCAGAGCGTTTAGCAAGGAAATGAACTGAATGGAAAGAATTCCTAGTAAAACCCCTCCTAGAATATTACTGATTGTCCGAACTAAACTAACTGTTGATTGTTTAAAGCCAATAGCTTCTGTCAGATGTTCTTTCCCAATGATTCTTATAAAAATAGGAGTTAGCATGGCTCCTGAAAAGTAACTCAATGTATCCGACAAGAGGTTCATCAAACAAATAAAGAATACAAGCCATAAGGAAAAGGACTGCCCTGAAAGCGAAAGTGCAACTATAGAATAAAGTACAAATTTGACAAAACTAATAACCGTATACTTTAGAACACGATGATGTTGAAAGTCAGCCAAAACTCCCATAAAGATTTGCAGAACTTGAGGAACAGTCTCTGAAATCGTAATGAGTAAAATTGCCAAGGGGGCAAACGAAGCGTCTGCTACATAATTCAAAAAAGCAAGATAAAAAATCGTATCCCCAACCGTCGAAATCCACTGGTTGATGGTTAATTGCCTAAAATCTCTATTTTGAATAAATACTTTCATCGCAACTCCTTTTTGAATTCAAATGGGAAGTTCTTCCCAAGGATAGACCGATATTGCTGAGCACCTAAAATTACAGCAACGGTAAAATTTGACCAATGCCATTGTAGACTATGTGCAGTCCAATAGGCCAATAAATGGACTTTGTCACTCTAAATAAGACTGCAAATATGAGACCGCCACCCATATATACGAAAAAGTCTGTCAAGACCCAACCGTGGTTACTAATGTGCAAGATTCCAAACAAAGCAGCTGAACCAAGCACATCCAGTCCCCACTTCTTTCCTTTTTCCAGAGCGGTCATCACCAATCCACGATAAATCATCTCTTCAAAAATGGGACCTGCAATCACAGGATAGAAAAAATACATCAAAAATGCCGTTGCTCCCGTAAAAGTAGGGACATCCAGTTGATAAGCAATTTCATTTTTGGTAGATGGGAAAAGATAAAATGTGACGAAATTCCAAATAACAAAAGCAAGAAGAGCTAAAAAGGAATAAAAAAGATAGGAACCTCTAAATTTTCGACTGTTAATTTTCTGCCATTTTCCCGACCAAATCATAACAATAATAGCAAGCAAAACCACAAGAAAATTCAACAGCATATCCGACAAATAATAGGCAAAGTCAGATAGACCAGCAGCAAGGTCGCTGTGTAAGACCAGACGAATGAAGAACTGGTCAGCAATGACAAGTAAAACGGCTATAAAAAAGTAGTAGCGTGAGATTATCTTTTTCATTCTATTTTCTCCTATACTATGAAATAAGGATAGTATAACACAGAAATCACCACATTTTAGTAAATCGCATATTTGACATTTTTTCTCATAGAAATCTCTCATTTGCGATAGTGGATTAATCGATAAGTTCTTTATATTGCTGTAAGCGTAGTTCAAAAAGGGCTATTAATTGGGGATTTTCTAATATTTGCAGAGATTGGATAAAGTGTTCAATCTCTTTTTGATTGCTTCCCTTAGTTTGAAGGAAAATGCTCATCTTCTTTAAAAACTGCCACAATAATTTCTCAAAAACATCGTATGGACGGAGCATACTCTCCAGCTCGGCTTCAAAGATTGGGATATAAGAAAAAAGTTTGCGCTCCATGAGCTCTGAGATGATATTTAACAGCCCTTGTTTCATATACAATCGATTGTGTACTAACTCTTTAAATTCCTTTGATTTTTCAAGTAAAGAGGTTGATAAAAAGATTAGATCTTGGTTGCTCAAGAAGGGCATGGTATTGCAAAAAATATAGAGTTCAAACCAGGTCCAAGACTCGATAGCATAGAGGTAGCTAGTCAAAAACTCACTATCCTCTTCTAGCGGATAGTTTTTATCCAAGGAATGGATAGCATCTTTGATCACAATAGCATTCAAACGACGATAGGTCTGCGCCATCTGTTCCTGCTCGACTTCCTCTAATAGTTTCTCTAAGCCAGCTATATCTTGATGGGCAAAACGATCTACAACCTTTCGTCCAAATCGCATGTGTGGGGATTCCTGATAATTATTAAGCTTGTGTCCAAACTCATCGAAGGTCACATTTATCCCTTGGATAGCTAGTATCAGTTTATCTGCAGACAGCATAGACTGTCCCAGTTCAAACTTGGATAGCTGGGATGCTGTCAGCCCATCACAAGCCACATTTGACTGCTTGAGTTTTCTCGCCAGGCGCAGTTCCTTGTAAAACTCTCCCAATTCCATTCTCTCAATCATCTGACCACCTCCTAATTTTTAAATATTATATCATCATTCTTACAGATTTGTCAAAATATTCTGACATTTCTTGTAGTTAAAAAGCCAGCCTCAAGCTGACTCTTTATTCCATGGTATCAAAGGCGAGACTTGGTTTGGCATTGAGGTCCAAGCCTGCAAAATTTTCTTTGTTCCACTCGCTGACGCTGGCATAAGCAATCATACCTGCATTGTCTCCGCAAAGGCGTAGGGGAGGGATGATAACCTTGACATCTGTGATTTTGGCTGCTAGGCGTTCTCTAAGACCTTTATTGGCCGCCACACCACCTGCGACAACAAGGGTTTTAACAGGGTATTTTTCTAAAGCCTTCTTGGTTTTGGCCATAAGAATATCCATGACTGCTGCTTGGAAAGATGCTGACAGGTCTTCCTTGGACAAGCTCTCTCCCTTTTGCTCGGCATTGTGGTGAAGATTGATAAAGGCAGACTTCAAACCTGAGAATGAGAACTCCAGATTGTCTTCTTTAATCATAGCACGAGGAAAGTCATAAATATCCTGCCCCTGATGAGCTAGCTCATCAATCTCGCGACCTGCTGGATAGGTCAATCCCATGACACGGCCAACCTTATCATAGGCCTCACCAACCGCATCGTCTCGTGTCTCCCCAACAATTTTATAATCACCAGCCTCGGAAACATAGACCAACTCGGTGTGTCCTCCGCTGACCAAGAGTGCCAACAAAGGAAACTCCAAAGGCTCCACACTCTGAGCTGCCATGAGGTGACCAGCCATGTGATTAACGGGAATCAGCGGAAGTCCATGTGCCCAAGCAAAGGCCTTAGCAGCTGATAAACCAACTAGTAAGGCTCCAACCAAGCCCGGTCCATAAGTAACGGCAACGGCTGTTACGTCATCTTCGGTAATTCCTGCTTCTGCCAGTGCTTCCTCGATACAGGCTGTAATAACCTCGACATGGTGACGACTGGCCACTTCTGGCACTACGCCCCCAAAGCGTTTGTGACTCTCAATTTGACTCGCAATGACATTGGACAAGAGCTCATCATCGTTTTTCAGTACGGCGACACTGGTCTCATCACAGGATGTCTCAAATGCTAAAATGTATCTATCCTTCATCTATTTCTCTCTTCATGATGATGGCGTCCTCGACTGGGTCATGGTAGTAGGCCTTTCGCTCAGCGATGACCGCCATCTTTTCTTTCTTGTAAAATGCTTGCGCTCGTTGGTTTGACTTTCTGACTTCGAGGAAAATTTCTTTGTCGGCAGGCAAAAAGTCAAACAAGGCTGTCGCGATTTTCTGCCCCTGATAGGCTTTTTTGACAGCGATTTGCAAGACTTCTGCCTCAAAGAGATTCTCCTGAACAGCTAGAAAGCCAATCACTTCTGCCCCATCATAAGCCACAGCATACCATGTCTGGTCTTGAGACAGGTCTGCTTGGATTTGTTCCAGGGTCCAAGGACTGACTGGGTAAACAGCTGCCATGACAGCGTAGATGGCTTGAGCTAGGGCAGGTCGCTGTTGGATTCGTTTGATTTCTATCATAGGCGTTTAATGTAAGACTCACCAGACTCGGTATGGTTCTTGAGCCAGTTTTCCTCAGCTTCTACACGCTTGAGATAGTTTGGTACAAAATCGTGCAAGGAGTCTGCTTTCTTGTCCCATGCCCAAAGAGCTAGATTAGCTGCATTTGGCAAGGTTTCCTGGTAACTAGCTTGTGGTAGCTGTTCTTGGATCTGCTCCACAAAGGGGCCAACTTCTCCAACAAAGGTCACCTGTTCAGCATCCGTGACTTTTTCAAGCACTTCCGCAAAGGACAAGTGTGCTTCTGGCATGACAGGTTTGGCATTTTCATAAAATCCTGCATAAACATTGTTGCGACGCGCATCCATCAGGGGAACAAGTAAGCCTTCTTGTTGGCGCGGTACCAGAGACAAAAGACTCGACATACCAATTAACTCAATGTTCAGGGTATGGGCCAGAGTCTTGGCTGTCGCCACCGCAATTCTCAGACCTGTGTAGCTGCCCGGACCTTGAGCAACTACGATACGATCCAAATCCGTCGGCTTCATATCCAGACTATTCATCAGAAAATCAATAGCCGGCATCAGGGTAATGCTGTGGTTTTTCTTAATATTAATCGTCGTCTCGGCAAGAACCTGCTTGTCCTCTAAAATGGCTAGAGAAAGAGCCTTGCTGGACGTATCAAAAGCTAATACTTTCATAACACATTCCTATCTTTTTGTCTGTTTACTATTATACTACAAAAGCTAGCGCATGGGAATTTTCTTTGTTTTGAAACAAAAGGGCCTACCACTTAGACAAAAAGAAGTGTAAATAAGTCATATATGCCTTAACTCGATTTTCGACGTTAGAAATCATCGTCATAACAATAAAGATAGCACCTAAAAATAGAAAAATCCATCCCATCTATCAAGACGAGGTGGATTTTCTGTATATCTAGAGGAATAATTGACTTTAGGCATTTAAACCAAAGTAGAAAACGAGCCAGACAACATAGGTTACAAGGAGGAGAAAAATTGAATAGAGCGTCACAAAAGCAAGCTTCCAAAGGAATTTTGTTTTGCGGTGTTCCAGATGCACAAACAGGGCATTCCCCCCATAGACACAAGCTACAAAGACTACAAACATCAAGAGGCGAACCCCTACTGCAAATTCAAACAAACTAAACATTCTTAATCCTCCTTTTGGTATTCCTATTTTTATATAAACTGTTGACAATGTTGGTCTATCAATGTTAAAATGTAATTCAACACTGGTAGGAAAATCAGGTTGAGTCGTTGACTCTTCGGGTTGCAGTGCTATCCCTGAAACTTTGGTTTCTAAAGAACTGAAATTGCGATTGAACAATTCGCCCCCAGTGTTTGACGGCTCTTGACTTCGGTCAGGAGCTTTTCTTTGCCTCTTTAGTAAGCACTCCACTTCATGCTATTTCTACATCGTTATACTTATAGATTGATTTCTTAGTTGAGTAAATGATAAAATGGGGTAAAGGTTGAGATTTGGTCTGACTTGGTGACAAGTCTTTCAAAGGTTGTGATTCAATCACTTCAGGTAATGGTGCTGCCCCTTGAGCTTGCTCAGAAAGATCCCTTAATTTTGTCTCAGCCTTTTTGGTTGCTCTCGAGATTTCTCAAGGGCTTTTTCTTTTTTCAAAGATATCATTCTGCCCCAACCATCTACACCAACGATTAATGAAACTAGAACTATATTCTTCCTCAAATCTACTATCTCTTTAGATTCCCCCTTTCATTATAACACCTAAGCGCTCTCCGACCAAATCCTACCTGTCTTTTTGCTCCTTCTTCCCCTCCAGACTTTCTCCATTTCCGTCTTTTACTAATTTTTCATTTTGTGGTATAATTGAAATAATTGTAACGAATCAAGGTCAATCTAGACACAAAATGGAATGAAATCAAGCAAATCTCTGCTAAAAGTTTGGAATAAGCTGACCTGTAAATAGAAAGGAACTATATGATTTACAAAGTTTTTTATCAAGAAACAAAAGAACGTAGCCCACGTCGTGAAACAACACGCTCACTTTACCTAGACATCGATGCCAACTCAGAACTTGAGGGCCGTATCGCTGCTCGCCAACTTGTCGAAGAAAACCGCCCAGAGTACAACATCGAATTCATCGAACTCTTGTCTGACAAATTGCTAGATTACGATAAAGAAACTGGCGCTTTCGAGATTACGGAGTTCTAATATGGCCTACACTCTTAAACCTGAAGAAGTCGGCGTTTTTGCCATCGGTGGTCTGGGAGAAATCGGGAAAAACACATACGGAATTGAATACCAAGACGAGATTATTATCGTTGATGCTGGGATTAAATTCCCAGAAGATGACTTGCTGGGTATCGACTATGTCATTCCTGATTACTCTTACATCGTAGACAATATCGACCGCGTCAAGGCTGTCTTGATCACACACGGACACGAGGATCACATCGGTGGGATTCCTTTCCTGCTCAAGCAAGCAAATGTCCCTATCTACGCTGGACCGCTTGCCCTGGCTTTGATCCGTGGAAAACTCGAAGAACATGGTCTCTTACGCAACGCCAAACTATACGAAATCAACCACAACACTGAGTTGACCTTTAAAAATCTCAAGGCGACTTTCTTTAGAACAACCCACTCCATTCCAGAGCCTTTAGGGATTGTCATTCATACTCCTCAAGGGAAAATCGTTTGTACGGGTGACTTTAAGTTTGACTTTACTCCAGTTGGAGAACCTGCAGACTTGCACCGTATGGCTGCCCTTGGTGAAGAAGGTGTGCTCTGTCTCCTGTCTGACTCGACAAATGCGGAAGTACCAACCTTTACCAACTCTGAAAAAGTCGTTGGCCAGTCCATCATGAAGATCATCCAAGGCATTGAAGGACGCATCATATTTGCATCCTTTGCCTCCAATATTTTCCGTCTCCAGCAAGCAACAGATGCTGCTGTTAAGACCGGACGCAAGATTGCAGTCTTTGGTCGTTCTATGGAAAAGGCCATTGTCAACGGGATCGAACTTGGCTACATCAAAGCTCCTAAGGGAACCTTTATCGAGCCAAATGAAATCAAAGACTACCCTGCTGGCGAGGTTCTTATCCTTTGTACAGGTAGTCAAGGGGAGCCGATGGCAGCCCTCTCTCGTATCGCCAACGGAACCCACCGTCAAGTGCAACTCCAACCCGGCGATACCGTTATCTTCTCTTCTAGCCCAATCCCTGGAAACACCACTAGCGTCAACAAGCTGATTAACATCATTTCAGAAGCTGGCGTCGAAGTCATTCACGGTAAAATCAACAATATCCACACCTCTGGACACGGTGGTCAGCAAGAGCAAAAACTCATGCTCCGTTTGATCAAGCCCAAATACTTCATGCCTGTCCACGGTGAATATCGTATGCAGAAAGTCCACGCTGGACTAGCAGTGGATACTGGTGTCGAGAAGGACAATATCTTTATCATGAGCAATGGTGATGTCCTTGCCCTTACTGCTAACTCTGCTCGTATCGCAGGCCACTTCAACGCCCAAGACATCTATGTCGATGGAAATCGTATTGGCGAAATCGGTGCAGCTGTCCTCAAAGATCGTCGTGATCTATCTGAAGACGGTGTTGTACTTGCAGTCGCAACTGTTGACTTCAAATCTAAAATGATCTTGTCTGGTCCAGATATCCTCAGCCGAGGCTTTGTCTACATGAGAGAGTCTGGCGACTTGATTCGCCAAAGCCAGCGCATCCTCTTCAATGCTATTCGTATCGCATTGAAAAACAAGGATGCTAGCATCCAATCTGTCAATGGTGCCATTGTCAACGCTATTCGTCCCTTCCTTTATGAAAATACAGAACGTGAACCGATCATTATCCCGATGATCCTCACACCAGATGAAGAATAAAGCACAAAACAGCCCCGTCTTCGGAGCTGTTTTTCTCTATGCTTTCTTTTGAGATTGAAACTCAATAAAAATCGAAATCAGACTAGAAGGCTAGGCAAAAGCATAACTCAAGTTAGCTCCCATAGTTCGGGGAACTATGGGAGGTTGTAGATGAATCAAAGCCAAGCTTTGAACTCATTCGTAAGAAGCCAACGACGTATCATTTTGATTTTTGAAGAGTTTTGGAAATACTACGATTTTTACCTTCCAAATACACCATCAAAATAGAAATATCTGCTGGGTTTACTCCCGAAATACGGCTGGCTTGGCCGATAGTTTCTGGATTGATAAGTTTGAACTTCTGACGGGCTTCTGTTGCGATAGAGTCAATGTCATCCCAGTCGATATTGGCTGGAATGCGTTTTTCTTCCATGCGTTTCATCTTGGCAACCTGATCCATGGCTTTGGAAATATAACCCTCGTACTTGATTTCTGTTTCTATCAATTCGATAATCTTGTCATCCAAGTCCTCTGCAGCTGGACCGATGAAGGCCACCACATCTTGATAAGACACTTCTGGGCGACGAAGGAATTCCTTGGCCGTTACTGCATCTGTCAACGGTTTGAAGCCCATCTCCTCAACCTTGGCATTGGTTTCCTTGACCGGCTTGAGTTTGATACTGTCTAGGCGCTTCATCTCATTGTAAAATTGATTTTTCTTGATTTCAAAACGAGCCCAACGTTCATCGTCCACAAGACCAATCTCGCGCCCCATCTCTGTCAATCGCATATCAGCATTGTCATGACGGAGGATGAGACGGTATTCAGCACGACTGGTCAAAAGGCGATAAGGCTCAATCGTTCCCTTGGTCACCAAGTCGTCAATCATGACCCCGATATAACCGTCACTGCGCTTCAAAATCAATTCAGGCTTGCCTTGGATTTTCAGAGCCGCATTGATACCAGCGATAATCCCTTGGCCAGCAGCTTCTTCGTAACCTGACGTTCCATTTGTTTGACCAGCTGTGAAGAGTCCTGAGATTTTCTTGGTTTCAAGTGTTGCACGCAACTGGTGTGGCAAGACCATGTCGTATTCGATAGCATAACCCGTTCGCATCATCTCAGCATTTTCCAAACCTTTGATGGAATGAACCAAGTCACGCTGTACATCCTCAGGCAGACTGGTTGAAAGACCTTGGACATAGACTTCCTCTGTATTGCGTCCTTCTGGCTCTAGGAAAAGTTGGTGACGTTCCTTGTCCGCAAAGCGCACAATCTTGTCCTCAATCGACGGACAGTAACGAGGTCCCACACCCTTGACTACACCTGTAAACATAGGCGCGCGGTGGAGATTGTTTTGGATAATCTCATGGCTGGTACCATTGGTGTAGGTCAACCAGCATGGCACTTGGTCCTTGACATAGTCCTCATCACGTGAAGTGTATGAGAAGTGATTAGGTGCCTCGTCTCCTGGCTGAATCTCTGTCACGTCATAATTGATAGAGGAAGCCTTAACACGTGGAGGGGTACCTGTCTTGAACCGACCGATTTCGAGACCCAGTTCCTTGAGATTGTCAGCTAGGTTGATCGAAGCTAGACTATGGTTTGGCCCTGACGAGTACTTGAGGTCTCCGATGATAATTTCCCCACGGAGGGCAGTCCCTGTCGTCACGATAACGGCCTTTGCAGCATACTCTTGATGGGTTGCTGTACGAACACCGACAACCTTGCCATCTTCCACCAAAATCTCATCAATCATGGTTTGACGTAGAGTGAGGTTGTCTTGGTTTTCAACCGTCTTGCGCATTTCCTTAGAGTAAAGTTCCTTGTCAGCCTGCGCACGAAGGGCGCGAACAGCAGGACCTTTCCCTGTGTTGAGCATCTTCATCTGGATGTAAGTCTTGTCAATGGTCTTAGCCATTTCGCCACCGAGAGCATCGACTTCACGCACGACAATCCCTTTGGCAGAGCCACCGATAGAAGGATTACAAGGCATGAAAGCCAGCATTTCAATGTTGATGGTCGCAAGCAAGACCTTGCAGCCCATACGGCTAGCAGCTAGGGATGCCTCCACCCCAGCGTGCCCCGCACCGATTACAATAATATCGTATTCTTCCGTAAAATTATAAGTCATTTCTTAACCTTTCAAAAATTTCTCGCAAATAAGGAACTAACTTCTCCTCCTCTATAGCTTGATCCATAGTAACCCATTTAAAGTGTGTATGCTCTTCAGGATCTAATCTGATAATTGGCTTCTCCCCAACCCACTCTGCTTTATAAACTAAGCGAGTAAAAACCGTATCCTTAGAGGTATCCAGTTGACTATCTTCGTGAAGAAGTTTGAGCGAACTGCTATCTAGCCTAACTCCCGCTTCTTCAATGCATTCTCTAAGAGCACCATCTCGCGGAAGTTCACCCTTTTCAACCCCGCCACCAGGAATATCCCAGTAAGTTGGATAAACGTTGGGTTCTCCTCTTTTAATTTCCGAACGCTGAATGAGCAAATAATCACCACCACTATGAACAAGTACATGGGCAATAAGCTTAACCATCATTTTCTCTCCTATTCTTCAAGATGAATGTGTCTTAGTTGGCCGTCCCAATCTGGTAGGGCTGTTTTTAGAAAAGCTGGAACTAGTTGGAAATCTTCTAACTCATCCAAGTCAATCCACTCACAAGGCTGCATTTTTTCGTCTTCCTGCATGGTCAATGGGGCATCCTCAAGCAAGTTCACCAGATAATGAAACTCGATGTTGTGATAGGAAACACCGTCTTGTTCAAAACGATTTTCAACCACAAAAGCTAGCTGTCCAGCTTGAGCTCGGACACCTAATTCTTCCCACACTTCACGAACTACCGCGTCTTCTGTACTTTCATTGACTTGAATCGCACCGCCGATAGTGTAATACTTGTCCTTGTCTTTGGTGACTAGGAGCTTGCCATTTTGGACAATCAAGGCTGTCGCCCGAACACCAAAAACCGTATTCCCTGCTTTTGTCCGAAAGTCTTGTTGAGTCATTTTTGTCCTTTCCCTTATACTCAATGAAAATCAAAGAGCAAACTAGGAAGCTAGCCGCAGGTTGCTCAAAACACTGTTTTGAGGTTGTAGATAAGACTGACGAAGTCAGTAACCATACCTACGGCAAGGTGAAGCTGACGTGGTTTGAATTTGATTTTCGAAGAGTATTAAACGACACAAAAACAGTCAAAACTCGTAAGAAGTGCAGGACAAAAAGACCTGCAACATCCATGAGCTTTGACCATCATTTCTATTGCTGTTATTATTGTAGCAAATTGAGAAAATTTGTCAATCTAAATGTACTGACAAACTTGTCCGTCGCGGTAAGCATTATCAATCAAACCGCCACCTAGACACTCTTCACCATCGTAAAAAACAACTGCCTGTCCTGGTGTGATGGCGCGTTGCGGTTCCGCAAAGATGACCTCTGCCTTATCTCCTTTGACATGTACTGTCATCTTAGAATCAGGCTGACGGTAGCGGAATTTAGCCGTACATTCTAGGGTGAACTCTTCTGGCATGTCACGAGTAAAGTGGACTTGACTGGCTTCTAGGCTTGTTGACATGAGCGAATCATGATAGAAGCCTTGGCCGACATAGAGGATATTCTTGCTGAGGTCTTTTCCGACAACGAACCAAGGGGCATTGTCACCACCGTGTTGACCACCGATACCCAGTCCACCACGCTGACCAATCGTATAGTACATAAGACCTGCATGCTCGCCCATATCGCGACCATCTACGGTCATCATGCGACCTGGCTGAGCTGGCAGGTAGTTGCTGAGGAAGTTTTTAAAGTTCTTTTCTCCGATAAAGCAAATTCCTGTCGAGTCTTTCTTCTTAGCAGTCGCAAGTCCTGCTTCTTCTGCTAGTCTGCGAACTTCAGGCTTTTCCAGATGCCCCAGCGGGAACATGGTTTTTTGGAGTTGTTCTTGCGAAAGCTGGCTGAGGAAATAGGTCTGGTCCTTGCCATTGTCCACGCCACGAAGCATATGAACGATGCCATCCTCATCACGCGCTACTCGGGCATAGTGCCCAGTCGCTACATAGTCTGCGCCTAAGGTCATGGCATAGTCCAAAAAGGCCTTGAACTTGATTTCCTTGTTGCACATAACGTCTGGATTTGGCGTGCGTCCTGCACGGTATTCCGCTAGGAAATACTCAAAAACGCGGTCCCAGTACTCTTTTTCAAAATTGACAGAGTAGTAGGGAATGCCGATTTGGTCTGCCACCGCAGCCACATCCTTGTAATCTTCGGTCGCCGTACAGACGCCATTTTCGTCTGTGTCATCCCAGTTCTTCATGAAGATACCGATCACATCGTAGCCCTGCTCCTTGAGCAAGAGAGCCGTCACCGACGAATCAACACCACCACTCATCCCCACGACAACACGTGTTTTAGAGTTATCACTCATGGTAAGTCTCCCATCTATTCGTTTATTCATACCCTCAAAATTCTATTTACTAAGACTTTCAATAGAATTTCTTCGAGTATAGTCTTTTCGTTTGCTTTTAGGAGTAAAATGGTCTGGGAGACCATTTTAGCCTATCATCTTAAAATGAAAATATGATAGGCAACGAGTCGCAGGCATAACTTGAGTTAGGCAAGACGAGTTAACAACGTAATAAAAGATAAACGAAATGACTTGTTCACGATTGAAGGTCGTGTGTGCTTAACGATTGAAGGTCGCTTGAGCAGTATTCATTATAACACGCTTGGTTGGAGAAGACAAGAAAGAGGCTGATAAATCATCTCAACCTCTCTTCCTTACTTTGCAAACGAATCAATTTTCCCCTTTAAGTTCTTTCTTCGCTTGTTCTATCTGGTATTTCACTTGCTCAAAGCCAGTTCCTCCTAAGGAATTCCGTCTCTGAACAGCGGTTTCTGGACGCAAGTAGATATAAATATCCTCTTCAATCAAGGGATGGTAGGCTTGCAACTCCTTCAAATCCCAATCTTGGATATTTTTACCATGCTTGATAGAGTCTAGAACCAATTTCCCTACTATTTCATGCGCTTCTCTAAAGGGGAGTCCTTTCTCAGCCAAATAATCTGCCAGTTCGGTCGCATTCGAAAAATCATTCTCTGTGGATTGCTGCATTTTGGCCTTATTAACCTGCATGCTCGATAGCATACCTGCCAACACATCCAGAGAATTTAAAATCGTTTCTACTGTATCAAACATGCCTTCCTTGTCCTCTTGCAAATCCTTATTATAGGCCAGAGGCAAAGACTTCATGACGGTCAATAGTCCAAATAAGTGCCCGTAAACCCGTCCTGTCTTCCCTCGAATCAATTCCGCCATATCAGGATTTTTCTTCTGGGGCATGATAGACGAACCCGTTGAAAAGCTATCAGACAAGCTAATGTACTGATACTCAAAACTGCACCAATTGATGATTTCCTCACAAAAACGACTCATATGCATCATCAAAATACTGACATTTGACAGAAATTCTAAGATGAAATCACGGTCACTCACTGCGTCCAAGGAATTGGTATAGGGTTGTTGGAAACCCAGTAAATCACTCGATAATTGACGATCGATTGGAAAAGTTGTCCCCGCCAAGGCAGCCGCACCCAGTGGAGATAGGTCCGTATGTTTCAGGTTAAATGCAAAACGCTCGCTGTCCCTTTGAAACATATTGTAATAAGCCATGAGATGGTGGGCAAAACTAATCGGTTGGGCGTGCTGCAAATGGGTATAGCCTGGCATGATGGTTTCCACATGTTTTTCAGCCAAATCCAGCAAAACACTGTTCAGATTCGCCAACTTATCCAAGACATGCCCAAGCTGCTCCTTTAGATATAAGTGCATATCCGTTGCGACTTGGTCATTCCGAGAACGGGCCGTGTGTAGTTTCCCAGCCAGAGGACCGATTTTCTCTGTCAGCAACACTTCCATATTCATATGAATATCTTCATTTGCAATATCAAAATGAAGCTCTCCCGCCTCTAAATCTCGCAACAAAGCTTGCAGACCATCTTGGATCTGCTCTGCCTCTTCCAAACTTAAAATACCAGTCTGTCCTAGCATTTGAACATGAGCTAGGGAACCCATCAAATCAAATTTTGCCAGCTGGTGGTCAAAGGAAATACTCGCACCGAACTGTTCTACCCACTCTTCCACAGTGCCTTCAAATCGACCACCCCATAATTTTGTATTTTTCGACATATTCTGTCGTCCCTTTCTATCGCGTCACTACTCAACATTTTTCTGAACTTCTGAATAAACCTTAGTCGGAAGCCCCCAAAGCTTGATAAAACCAACAGCCGCATCTTGGTCAAAAGTATCCGCACTAGTATAAGTCGCCAAATTTTCATCGTAAAGAGAATTTGGAGATTTCCGCGCCACTACCTGGGCGTTTCCCTTGTAAAGTTTAACTTTTGCAGTTCCATTGACAACTTTCTGTGTCTCCTTGATATAGGCAATCAAAGCCTGAGTTGCTGGGCTAAACCACAAGGCATTATAGATGAGATTGGACAACTCATTTTCGATAATGGGTTTGAAATGAGCCACTTCTCTCACAAGAGTCAAGTCCTCAATCTCCTTATGAGCTGCCAATAAGGTCACAGCACCTGGGCACTCATAAATCTCTCTTGACTTAATACCGACTAGGCGATTTTCCACATGGTCAATACGACCGACACCGTGTTTGCCCGCAATTTCATTGAGCTTTTGAATCAAATCCGCCACTTTCATCTTCTCTCCATTGAGGGAGATAGGCACCCCGCAACTAAACTCAATGTCAATAAATTCTGGATTGTCTGGCGCCTCTTCTGGAGAAGATGTGATTCCAAATGCTTCTTCTGGCGCTTGGTTCCAAGGATTTTCCAAGACACCACATTCATTTGCACGTCCCCAAAGATTTTGATCAACAGAGTAAGGATTGTCAAGGTCAGCAGGAACTGGGACGCCGTTTTCTTTGGCATATTGGATTTCTTCTTCACGAGACCATTTCCACTCACGAACAGGCGCAACTACCTTTAAATTGGGATCCAAGGCTGCAATAGAGACTTCAAACCGAACTTGGTCGTTTCCCTTACCTGTGCAACCATGGGCAATTGTGGTTGCCCCCGTCTGATGAGCTATTTCAACGAGTTTTTTTGAAATAAGAGGGCGACTCAGAGCAGATACCAAGGGATACTTTTGTTCATAGTAGGCATGAGCCTGAAGGGCCACTAAAACATAGTCATTAGCAAATTCTTCCTTAACATCAATGACATAAGACTCTACAGCCCCAACCTTGAGAGCTTTATCATGGATGAACTCCAAATCTTTTCCTTCGCCCACATCCATACAAACAGCTATCACATCATAGTCTTTTTTTAACCATGTAATAGCAACTGATGTATCCAATCCACCTGAATAGGCTAAAATAACTTTTTCCTTACTCATTTCTCTTCCTTCTTTCTATTTTTCGATAGAGGCTTTAAAAGCATCGTCAATCAATTTGTCCAACTCCCCAGAATCCTTCAACTTCTGGATGGTTTTGTCAACCGCATCTTTTAATTCTTTACTGTCTTTTTTCATCGCAACAGCGTAGGAATCTTCTTTGTCATTGTCAAAATCAAACTCAGCGATGGCTAGGTCTGGATTATTCTCTACAAATCCTTTCGCCACTGGTTCCTCAAAGATAACCGCATCCAGTTGCCCTGATTTCAAATCTGTTATTAAATTTCCATTTTTAGGAAGTGAAACGAGAGAAGAATCCTGCAAGGTTTCTTTAGCCAGAGTTTCCTGGATAGAACCTTTCTGCGCTCCAACCTTTTTCTGGGCCAAATCCTTGACTGATTGGTAATTCGTTAATTCAGATTTTCTTACGATAACCTTATTTTTTGAAGTGTAGTAGGGAATTGAAAAATCGTAAACTTGACTTCTCTCTTCCGTTTTAGAAATACCTGATATGGCAAGATCGGCCTTACCTGAATCAAGACTAGCCAGTACATTGTCAAAACTCATTGGAGAGAACTCCACTTCTACACCTAGTTCCTTTGCGATGGCTTTGGCTAGCTCAACATCTGAACCTACAATCTGATTTTTCCCATCAACCAATTTCTGGTATTCAAATGGAGCAAACTCTGGATTTAGGGCCACCACCAATTTTCCTTTAGCCTTAATGGCTTCAACACCTTGGGATTGAGTGTTACTACAAGCAAATAATAAGGGAAACATAAGCAAACCAAACATCGTCATCAACACCTTCTTCACTTTATTCATAGAAGAGCCTCCTTTTATTTTTATACTTTATTATTGTATAAATATTACACCTTTCATCCTTGTTTGTCAAGAAAGAACTGTATTTTATTTCATTTTAATCAAGAAAAAGCTTATTATATGATATATTTTTACACATAATAAGCTTATTTATACTATTTATTTTTTTAAAAATACAATTGTCCAATTACAAGTAAGATGAAGAGAGCAACGAACTCTCCACATTCTCTTTCACAATTTAATGACTCGATGGCACTGTTCGGCCACATAGGCATCGTGGGTAACGATAATGACCGTTTTACCTTCCTTGTTCATATCTAAGAGAAAGTTCAAAACCAAATCTCGATTTTCAGGATCTAGAGAACCGGTTGGTTCATCTGCTAAAAGGAGCTGGCTGGGTTTTAAAATGGCTCTAGCAACTGCGATTCGCTGCTGTTCTCCTCCAGATAACTCTGAAACCTTTTGATGTAGAATTAATGGCAACCCCACTCTCTCTAAAATTTCTTCTATCTTTTTGACTTTGTCCTTCTTGGATAATTTTACATACTTTAGAGCGAGCATGAGATTATACTCTACCGTTTCATTATCAATCAGAGCAAAGTTTTGAAACAGATAGGAGATATGTTCGCGGATAATCGCTTGCGACTTAACAGAATTGACAGGTACATTTTGCTGACCGAAAATTTCATAATGTCCACTGTAATCGCCATCTATCAAACCCAAAAGATTTAACAAGGTTGACTTGCCACTGCCACTTTTCCCAACAATGGCAACTAAATCTCCTTGGTTAATTTTTAGAGATAAGTTCTCCAAAATAACTTTTTTCCCAATGGTTTTCGTAACATTTTCCAACTTTATCATAAGTGATCCCCTTTCAATAACTGCACTACATTTCTTTGTTCCATCTTAGAGCCCAAGAAAAGCACAAACAGGATATCTAAGCCTGTAAATCCTGCAAAAAGTAGGAGCGGGAAAAGTGCCTGTGTAAAGAATAGCAAAACCATAAAAGGAAGACTATAAACGGCTAATAGAAGACCCAGCAAGGAACGATACCGATCTATCAATTTCCAACCCATAAACTTCTTGGTAATAATATCTGTTCGCTTCAACAAGAAAGTTGTTACTAGTAAGAAGTAGGAAATCATCATACTAAGAAGACCAACCAAAGCAAAGAGTATGTTGAAATTCCGAACAGCATCTCGATAAGAATCTACTTTATCTTGTTGAATGGCTTGAATAGATGAAAATTTTAAATAATTCCCATCTGATAATTTCTCAACTAACGCTGTCACCTCTTTTTGATGTTGAGCTGTATTTTCGATTTTAATGGGATTATTTAAACCTGTTGTTGACAGGGAAGCTTTTTCATCCCACATCATATCAGAATCATTGACCAAGCTAATAATTGGATTGTAGAGATTTTCCTTTCGCCTATCACTATATGGAAAGAACGACCAATCTCCTTCATAATAGGCAATCTCGACATCCATCTCCTCTATCGTTCGTTTTTGCTGCTCTTCATACTTCATCGAAAGATAGGCAATTAATTTTCCCAAGAGCTGATTTTTATCTTCTTCACCTTTCGTACTTGCTGGCATCAAAATAACTTTTTTTGCGCCGGTATCTGGTAACTTGAATCCCTGACTTTCTAAAAAATGACGATTGGCATAGTAAACAGTTAGCATATCAGCCAGTTGATACCGCTGCACTTGTTCTGCAGTGGCAAAATTTTTTATAGGCAGGTTGCTAGTTTGCACATAGCCCGCCTGCGTTTTTTCTACCAAATCCTGATAAAATCGATAGAAATAATCTACTGCCTGCCCTGAGCCTGCCAACTGCTCTTGCCACAAGTTATCATTGAGTTGGAAAGTTTCCAAGGTCAGATAATTTCCTTGACTGATCCACTGTTTCTGGTAATCCAACTCTTTGTTTTCTTGCTCCAAACTTTTTCCTACCCCAACTAGCAAGACTGTCAGTAAAATGGTCGTTCCAATTTTCATCAAATAATTAAAGAGTAAACCAAATTTGAAAGATGAAAAACTTTTCAGCAGAGAGCTGATTGTCATTTTTTGGATTAAGAGATAGGTCAACCAACTGATAAAGAGATAAAGTTGCAAAAGCAAAAAATGCGACAACCATAACATTGGGAACAAATCTTTTGGCTTGTAATCAAGCAAGAAACACACTCCTAGATTGATCACAAGCGCCCCACCTAGGAGGAGGTAGAGGTTGCCTTTCACAACATCAGCTAAAACAGCCCGATCTTGAAAACCAAGTAATTTTTGTACCCCAACTCTTTTCATTTCCATCATAGGCTGATACACTGTTACTAAGACAAGAAGCAAAATAGCCAAGACAAAAACAATGGCAGATAAAAGCAAATCTCGATTTATGACTTCCACTGCACTTTTATAGGTCGGCTTTAGCAAGGTCGCCTGGTCTGTCTTGAAAAAATCGCTCCATTTCTTTACAATCCCATCCTTGTCCATCTCTTGTGTAGAAGTTATCGTATAGCGACCATTTAAACTATGAGATGTATCCTTGATATAGGTTTGAAAAGTCATAAGCTGAATAGACTTGGCTTTTAGAAAGGTCGGAATCGTACCAAGTTTATTAGAAAGATCCTTATTACTGTAGACTCCCTCGCCATCTTCTGTAAAATCAAGGGAAGAAAGTCCAAACTCTTGGTAGGGGAAGGTATCTTTATCAAAAACACCAGACTTGACCACCTCATCACCACTGTCTGTTTTGATGATGGAAACTTTGTATTCCTTTGATACATCCTCAAAAAATCGAAGTACAGATGCTGCAGGTTCGTTAATATCTTTCAAATACAAATCCAAAGAATCTACAGTCTTTCCCATTTCCCGAATCCGCACCACTTCTCGTGTGTAGTTTATATTAAAAACAAAAAAAGTGGTACACAAAAGCAGGAGTAACATACAGAAATTACTGATTTTTTTCATAAAGATACCTCCTCAGTACTTTATCATCTTGATTATAAAATACAATATACCTTGTCGTAAAATTTGTTAGCCTTTTTCACAAATTATTTTAGCTTCCTTTTTTACTTTTTATACTACTATGATACAATATTTTTAATCAGTTTCTATTTTCTGTTAACTTTTTTCACAAATAAGGAGGAAATCATGCGCTACGATTTTGGAAATGTTTATAAAGAAATCCGTGAGTCAAAAGGACTGACCCAAGAAGAGGTCTGTGGGGGTGTTCTCTCAAGAACCAGCCTATCAAAAATAGAAAGTGGCAAGACAACTCCAAAATATGAGAATATGGAATTTCTTCTCCAGCAAATTAATATGAGTTTTGAAGAGTTTGAATATATTTGCCATCTCTACCACCCAAGTGAACGATCAACTATCATGCAGACTTTTCTAAAAATGGCTTCTATTAGTGGTACGAGCGACTTAAGTAAATTACTCAAAAAATGCCAACATTATCTAAAAACACATCATGATTTTCCCATCCAGCAGTTGCAAGATATGCTCGAAATCGTTATCTACATCCGTGAAAATGGGATAGAAAAATTGTCAAGTAAGGTTGACAACATTGTAAACAGATTATGGGATAAGATTGAGAAACAAGATACTTGGTATGAGAGTGACCTCAAAGTCCTTAATACCATTCTCTTTGCTTTTCCTATGGAGTATATTCATCAGATTACCGAAAAAATTCTCGAACGACTAGAGGTTTATAAACACTATAGTCCTGTCTTTCAGCTTCGTATGATGTTGCTTCTGAATCTCTCAACTCTTTATCTTTACAATGGCGATAAGTTGCTTTGCAAACAGCTTTGCTACACTCTCTTAGAGGAGGCAAAAGCAAGCAAACAGTACGATACACTTGCGTTTTCCTATATTCGTATCGGCATTTGTGCTAATGATGCTCAGTTGATACAGAATGGACTCTCCTTAGCTAAACTAGTAGAAGATGAACACTTACTAACAGAGCTAGAGCGAGAAGTTAACATCTTTGTAAACAAAAAAGAGCCCTAAAGGACTCTTGTATTCTTAATACCAACCGTTGTTAAGCCAGAAGTTCTTGGCAGCTGTCCATGAACCGTAACGTCCTGCAACGTAGGCATCTGCTACACGTTCTTGGTTTTCAGCTGAGTAGTCACCGTTCAAGTATGAATCTGTCAATTGGTAACGTCCGATGTAACGTCCGTTTGTAGCAGTGTAGCTACCACCTGATTCTTTTTGAGCGATCCATTCTTTGGCTTCTGCTTCAGAACCACTTACAGTAGAAGCTGCTGCAGTGTTGCTTTCTGCTGCTGGAGTTGCAGGTGCAGCTGGGGCTTCATAAGTTGTTGTTGCTGCTGGAGCTTCTTCAACTGTTTCTGTAGCTACTGGAGCTGTTTCTTCCGTTGTTGCTGCTGGAGCTACAGTAGAAGCTGTTCCTTCGATAACCAAAACTTGGTCAACATAGATAAGGTGAATATCTTTAATGTTGTTTTTTGCCGCCAATTTTTCAACAGTTGTGTTGTACTTCTCAGCGATTTCTGAAAGAGTATCACCTGATTTAACTGTGTAAGTTACAGTTTCTTGAGCAGATGCAAGTGATGGAGCAAAGAAAGCAAGCAAAGCTGCTACTCCTGCGATAGTTGTTTTAATTTTTTTAGTTGTTAATGACATATCTAAAAATTCTCCTTCCATTGGATATATCTATGATACCTTTTAAATGTTACCGTTGTTTAACGGTTTTATGTAGAAATATTACAAAAATGTTTTATATTTACCGTTTTACGGAGGTTTTTGTCACAAAAGACCTTATTTTATACTATCTTTAATCATTTTAAGCTTTTGATAAGGGAAATAAGCGCAGAGGTCCATTCTTTGATATAATAGATATAAGAATCTTTGTAAGGGGAAACAGATGCACTCACTTCGTTTTCAATCTGTCTTTGACATTATCGGGCCTGTCATGATTGGCCCATCAAGTAGCCATACTGCTGGAGCTGTTCGCATCGGGAAAATCGTCTCTTCCATCTTTGATGATACGCCGACAGAAGTCGAATTCCAATTATTTAACTCATTTGCCAAAACCTACCGTGGTCATGGAACTGACCTCGCTCTCGTCGCTGGTATATTAGGTATGGATACAGACGATCCCGACATTCCAAATAGCCTAGAGATTGCCCATAAACGCGGTATCAAGATTGTCTGGACCATTCAGAAAGACAGCAACGCTCCTCATCCTAACACCACTAAAATTACTGTGAAGAATGAACACAAGTCCATCAGTGTGACAGGAATTTCCATCGGTGGGGGAAATATCCAGGTTACGGAGCTTAACGGCTTTGCTGTCTCTCTCAACATGAACACACCAACCATTATTATCGTGCATCAGGATGTTCCGGGTATGATTGCCCATGTTACTGAAGCCCTCTCTCGTTTTGATATCAATATCGCTCAGATGAATGTGACTCGAGAAAAAGCTGGAGAAAAAGCCATCATGATTATCGAAGTCGATAGTCGAAGTTGCGAAGAGGCGATTGAAGAAATCCGAAAAATCCCTCATCTCCACAATGTCAATTTCTTTAAGTAGGAGGAAACATGTTTTATTCTATCAAAGAATTGGTTGAGCAAGCAGATCTAGACTTCCAAGGAAATGTCGCAGAACTCATGATTGCGACAGAATATCAACTAACCGGTCGAGAACGGCCAGAAGTTCTCCTCCTCATGGAACGCAATCTAGAAGTCATGAAAGCCTCTGTCGAGCTCGGTCTCAGTGAAAATAAATCCCGTAGTGGCTTAACGGGTGGAGACGCGGCCAAACTAGACCGCCATCTCAAAAGTGGCAAGGCCTTGTCGGACTTTACCATCCTATCAGCAGCCCGTAATGCCATCGCGGTCAATGAACACAATGCGAAGATGGGCTTGGTCTGTGCCACTCCAACCGCAGGAAGTGCTGGCTGTCTGCCAGCCGTCCTCACTGCTGCTATCCAAAAATTAGACCTTAGCCACGAAGAACAGCTGGATTTCCTCTTTGCTGCTGGTGCCTTTGGACTAGTCATCGCAAACAATGCCTCTATCTCAGGCGCTGAAGGTGGCTGTCAGGCCGAGGTTGGCTCTGCCTCTGCCATGAGTGCCGCAGCCTTGACCTTGGCTGCAGGTGGAACGCCCTATCAAGCTAGCCAAGCCATCGCCTTTGTCATTAAAAATATGCTGGGCCTCATCTGCGACCCCGTCGCTGGTTTGGTTGAAGTTCCCTGTGTTAAGCGCAATGCCATGGGGGCCAGCTTTGCCTTTATCGCAGCAGACATGGCCTTGGCAGGTATCGAGTCTAAGATCCCTGTTGACGAAGTCATCGATGCCATGTACCAAGTCGGATCTAGTCTTCCAACTGCCTTTCGTGAAACAGCTGAGGGTGGACTCGCCGCTACACCTACTGGTCGCCGCCTACAAAAAGAAATCTTCGGAGAATAAGCTTATCTATATCTATTAGGAGAAACTATGCCCTCTATCTCAGCAATCTTTTTTGATCTAGACGGAACCCTGGTTGATAGTTCCATCGGGATCCACAATGCCTTTACCCATACCTTTAAAGAGCTAGGAGTTCCAAGCCCTGATGCCAAAACCATTCGTGGTTTTATGGGACCGCCCCTTGAAAGTAGTTTTGCAACATGTCTTCCCAAGGAACAAATCTCAGAAGCTGTTCAAATCTATCGTTCTTACTACAAGGAAAAAGGAATCCACGAAGCCCAACTCTTCCCCCGAATAACGGAATTGCTTCAAGAGTTTTCGCAAAACTACCCTCTCTACATCACTACAACAAAGAATACTCCTACTGCTCATGATATGACTAAAAATCTGGGAATCCATCATTTCTTTGATGGCATTTACGGTTCTAGTCCTGAAACGCCACACAAGGCGGATGTCATCCGTTACGCCTTGCATATGCATCAACTGCCTGCAGACCAAGTCCTCATCATTGGGGATACCAAGTTTGATATGATTGGAGCTCAAGAAACTGGTATTAAAAAGTTCGCTGTTACTTGGGGATTTGGAGAAGAGGCTGATTTACTCAGCTATCAGCCTGACTGGATCGCCCGTACCATTTATGATATCATTAAGCAACTATAAATAATACAATATACAAAAATACTCCTAACACTAGTGAACTAGGTTGAGGAGTAATTTTTTATATGTTGTTACTATCAGAAGGAATCAACTCCATGATTAAGCAGTAATTTGATCCTGTTCTTCAGTATCTGTATCTTCATCCTTCTTACTTGGCCAAGCAAGCATCACAATAAGAGCAATCGCTCCAACGATAGGAACCAAACCAATGAAGATAAAGGCCCAGTGGAAACCAGCATCCCGTAAGCGACGAACAGTCACGGCGATAGAAGGCAACATGAGAATAGCCGCTAAAAAGAAGTAAAAACCGCTCATAGCTTGTAAACTACGGAGTGCCTCCAAGTTATACGGACGAGTTGACACTACAGCATGATATTTCGTATAAGCAGGAAGACAGATTAATAAGTTCGTAAAATAAATCCACCAGTACTCCGAACGAGTCGAACGACCAGTAAAGTTAACATAACCCTTCCAAAAGTTCTTATAAGCATTAAACATACAATAATCTCCTTTATTTTTATTTGTATAGTTTACCATATTTTATCATAATTTACAAGGTCTATCGGGATATCAAGCTAATGGAGTATGCAAAGATTTCTCTCGAGCTCAGCAATTACTCTCCTATAATTTTTATTGAACCAGAAAGCCATTAGAAAACGCTTTATCACACTGTCGCATATCTATACATCTATCAACTGCTGCGAATTTCTTTTAATGAGGGAAATTTTCATGTGGTAGGTAGATCCATCTCTAGTTTGCTATTCTAAAAACCAGCTTTCCGATTCTCTCAGAAAACTGGCGATAGCTGTTTCATTATGAAGGTAGATGGACACTCTTACTCAGCATGGGTTGTTTCATTTGCAAAGGAAATGATGGCTTCTTTGAGCTCATCTCCGCTGAGTGAACGGAACTCTTCAATCTTTTGATCAATCGCTTCTAGTGGCATGACATTTACCTTACCAACGAAAATCTTGTCCATGACTTGGTTATCAACCAATTCGGTCGAAACCAAGAGTTCTTCATAGAGTTTTTCACCTGGTCGGATACCGACTTCAACGATTGGAATTTCACTTTCTGTGTGTCCACTTAGAAGGACCATTTTCTTAGCCAAGTCATAGATCTTGACTGGTTTGCCCATATCGAGGATAAAGACTTCTCCGTCCTTGGCATAAGCACCAGCATGGATTACTAGACGGCTAGCCTCTGGAATGGTCATGAAGTAACGTGTCATACGGAAGTCTGTCACTGTTACAGGGCCACCTTCAGCAATCTGACGTTCAAAGACAGGAATCACACTACCACGACTACCGAGAACATTCCCAAAACGAACTGCACAGTAGGTTGATTTACTACGTTGGTTAAAGCCAGTGACAATCAATTCTGCCACGCGCTTAGTTGCACCCATAACATTGGGTGGATTGACCGCCTTGTCAGTCGAAATCATAACCATCTTAGGTACTTTGGCCTCATCAACAGCCTTGGCAACATTGTAGGTACCGAGGATATTGTTCTTGAAGGCTTCTTTTGGATTGCGCTCCATCATCGGAACGTGTTTGTGGGCTGCAGCATGATAGACGATGGCTGGTTTATACTGCTCAAACACCTGCAAGAGACGGTCATAGTCCTGAATATCTGCAATAACAGGAACATAATCAATCCCTTGGAATGTACGGATTAATTCATGATAAACGAGATAGATTGAGTTTTCACCATGTCCAAGCAAAATGATACGCTCGGGATTGAAGCGGCTAACCTGACGACAAATCTCCGAACCAATCGAACCACCGGCTCCTGTCACCAGGATAGTCTTGCCTGTAATCTCAGTACCTAGACGCGATTCGTCAAGACGAATTTCCTGACGGCCCAAAAGGTCTGTGATATCAATTTTCTGGAAGCCACTGCCTGATTGATGGAGTCCTTGAACGACTGTCTCAACCTTAGGCATCTTGTAACATTTGACGCCTAGCTTATTACACATCTGCAAGATGCGTTCGTACTCTGATGGGTCAAGCGAAGGAATCGCTACGATGACACGCTCGATTTGGTGACGTTTAGCTAATTCAGGCAGATTATCATAAGAGCCCAAAACTGGGATTCCACCTAGTTTTTGTCCCTTTTTCTTTTCATCGTTATCCAAAATCCCCACTAGCTCAAGGTCGCTAGTTGGGTGTTGGTAGCTGTTCATAAAGAGGGCACCACCATCACCAGCACCAATCAAGAAGGTCCGACGGTGTTCTCCATCTCCACTACCTTTTTTACGTTTAGAATAAATCAACTGCCAAGTGATACGAGGAAGCAAGATAAGGAAGGTACTCAACAAAATGAAGAGTACGATGAAACGGATAGAAAACAATGGAAGGAAGGCATAGCAGATTCCATAAGAAAGAACACTGCTGAGCATCACTCCGAAAAAGATTTTCATGAAATCCGTAATCTTGCTATAACGACTGATACTAGCATTTAGCCCCCAAAACGCAATCATGATTTGATAGAGGAGGAAGGCTAAAAGAGTGTAGATCACGTAATCCACAGGCGCAGGATTTATAAGGCCATAAAACAAGATATAAGATACGATGATGGAAACCACCATACTCAGAATATCGAATATCCCCCAAAACACTTGTTTTTGCTGTTTATTTAAAATTTCAACCAGATCAATCACATAATCTGTTAGTTTTTTATTCATAGGAATTTACTCCCCCTTAAAAGAGTCAGATGATACTGTTGTTATGATAACCTGAATCATTCAGTCTATCGGGGCTTACTTTCTCTTTCTTAAAAGTTTGACGAAGATAAACTGACGTACAAAGCCTGGACAAAGTGCAACAATGGCCTGAATGGCTACACTTTTAGCATATTCCATGTAAGAAATTTGCCCTCGCTCAAGCATCCTTTGGCGAGCTTGACGATAGAGTTTAAAGTAACGCAAGCCACCTCGACGCTCAAACATCCCTGCACCGACACGAACCTTACACAAGATTTGATCTAGGTTCCCAGTCTTGGCACCTGCAGCAATCATATTGAGCCAAAGGAGGTCATCCTCCATGTAAAGGCCGTCTTCATAGTTGCCCGCCTTGAGGACCATGTCCTTTTTGAACATGACTGTCATATGGTTAAAGGCGCTTCTCATTCTCTGATAAGCCACAATGTCTGCGTGCTGAGTTGGAACACGACGATAAGACACAATCTCATCTGGATTGTCAATGAACTCTGCGATATGCCCGCCTAAGAGATCGAGATCTTCTTTCTCCATTAGCTGAAGCTGTTTCTCAAAACGATCCGGAACAGCTAAATCATCCGTATCCATGCGGGCAATAATGTCATACTGGCACTGTAAAACACCGTATCGAAGAGCCAAGCCTAAACCTTGATTTTGTTCTAAGGGGCAACGTTTCACTGGAATTTCTGACTGAGCTTCCACTTCATCTAGCACCTGATAGAGTTCGGGCGTGAGCGGCCCGTCCTCAACAAGAACAAGTTCGCTCGGTTTCAAGGTCTGGTTTTGAACACTTTTGATAGCATCTCTTAAAAACGTCGGATTTTCCTTTACATAGACCGACATCAAGACGCTGATTTTTTGCTTTTCAGGCACAGTTTTTCTCCAATGTATAGATTTCCTTCCACTATTTTATCACAAAATTTCCTAGTTTCCTATTTTTATATCAAATCAAGGAAAATTCTAGTAAAGAAATCTGTCACTTTTCACTATATTTTCACTTCCATTGATTGAACTGTCTTGGCTGCCATTACTTGACATTATAAGGAAAAAACCTTAAAATAAGCTGTTATTAAAATCATCCTATCGAGGTTTTTATGAAAAAACAATCACTCTTTTTTGTTCTAGGAATTGTCTTAATCGGGATCGTTTTACGCTCTCCTTTTACTGCTCTTCCAACCATTTTAGGAGATATTGCTCAGGGACTAGGAGTGGAGGTTAGCTCTCTTGGGATTTTAACCAGTCTCCCTCTCTTGATGTTTGCTCTTTTCTCTGCTTTTGCAAGCCGCTTGGCACAAAAAATCGGGTTGGAACATCTCTTTACTTACTGTCTCCTCCTCTTAACTATTGGCTCTGTCATTCGGATTTTCAATCTTCCCCTTCTCTATCTAGGGACTCTGATCATCGGAGCAAGCATTGCGATCTTCAATGTACTCCTCCCTAGTATGATCCAGGCAAATCAGCCTCAAAAGATTAGTTTCCTAACAACTCTCTATGTCACTGCCATGGGAGTTTCAACGGCCATCGCTTCATATCTTTCGGTCCCTATCACCCAAGCTAGTTCTTGGAAGGGCCTCATCCTCGTTCTAAGCTTTCTCTGTCTGGTCACTCTGCTAGTCTGGTTGCCAAATCATCGCCACAACCACCACCTAGAAAGCCAAAAAGAAAAGCAAGTCAAAGAGAATATTCTAAAAAGTAAAGATGTCTGGGCTATCATTATCTTTGGCGGGCTTCAGTCCTTGCTCTTTTATACAAGCATGACCTGGTTGCCAACTATGGCTGTTAGTGCTGGTATTTCTAATAGCGATGCGGCTCTCCTCGCTTCTATCTTCTCACTGATCAGCATTCCTTTTTCAATGACTGTTCCAAGTCTGACGACTCGTCTGTCAGATGGTCACCGTCAAACCATGCTGGCAATTATCTCTATCGCTGGTATGATGGGAATTGCCATGCTCTTGTATCCAGCCAATAATTTCCTCTACTGGTTAGTCGTCCATCTCTTGATTGGAACGGCCTGCAGTGCCCTCTTCCCCTACCTCATGGTTTGCTTTTCTCTTAAAACCAGTTCTCCTGAAAAGACCGCTCAGCTATCAGGACTAGCACAAACAGGGGGCTACATCTTAGCTGCTTTTGGACCTGCCTTGTTTGGTTATAGTTTTGAACTTTTCCAATCTTGGATCCCAGCTGTCCTTGCCCTTCTAGTCATCGATATCATCATGACTATCTCACTTTTTATGGTGGATCGGGCTGATAAAATCCTCTAAACTTCTAGTTTTTACTAGGAGTTTTTTATATGTAAAATTTTTATACATATTTCTTGACAGGGCTTTCAACTTGAGATACAATATATTTGAAAAGAGTATATATAAAATTTTTATATAATTTAAAGGAGGTTTCCCATGTACTTCCCAACATCCTCTGCCTTGATCGAGTTTCTCATCTTAGCTGTACTGGAGCAGGGGGATTCTTATGGTTATGAGATTAGTCAAACCATTAAGCTCATCGCCAATATCAAAGAATCTACGCTCTATCCCATTCTCAAAAAATTGGAAGCCAGTGGCTTTCTAACCACCTACTCTAGAGAGTTTCAGGGGCGTATGCGCAAATACTACTCCTTGACTAATCGGGGCGTAGAGCAGCTCGTTACTCTAAAAGAAGAGTGGACGCTCTATACCGACACCGTCAACGGCATCATAGAAGGGAGTATCCGCCATGACAAGAACTGACTATCTGACTCAGTTAGAAACCTATCTCCATAAACTACCTGAAGCTGACCGCATCGAAGCTATGGACTACTTTAAGGAACTATTTGACGATGCAGGTCCAGAGGGCGAAGAAGAACTCATTGCCAGTCTAGGAACCCCAAAAGAAGCGGCTCATGATGTCCTCTCTAACCTCCTCGACAAAAAAGTCAATGAAGCCCCTGCTCAAAAGAATGACCGTCAACTGTTACACTTTGCCCTCTTAGCCTTGCTAGCAGCCCCTATCGGAATCCCTGTTGGAATTGCAATTATCTTAACCATTATCGGGCTTTTTATTGCAGCCGCATCCGTCATTCTAGCCTTCTTTACTGTCTCTGTGACAGGTATCCTACTGGGCGGACTCTTTATCGTAGAGAGTTTTAGCGTCCTAGTCGAAGCCAAATCCGCCTTTATCTTGATTTTTGGGGCTGGTTTGCTTGCTATCGGTGCTTCTTCTCTTGTTCTATTAGGCATCTCCTATGTAGCTCGTTTCTTTGGGCTCCTGATCGTCCGCTTGGTGCAATGGATTCTTAAAAAAGGAAAGAGAGGTGACAGACATGCGTAAATTGACGAAAGGATTTCTCATTTTTGGTGTGGTTTCTACAATCCTTGGTTTTATCATGATTATTGTAGGCGCCCAGTCCAATGGTATTCAAAGTTTGCTTGCCATGTCAAAAGACCCCGTCTATGACAATCGTATCGAAGAAGTGACCTTTGGAAGTGAAGTGGAAAAACTTGATTTGACCCTTGAGGAACATAGCCTAACCATCACAGAGTCTGTAGATGACAAGATCCACATCACCTATCATCCTTCTGTGTCTGGTCGTCACGATCTGACTACTGGCATGAGTGACAAAACACTGAGCGTCACTGACAAACAAGCCTCCCAACATCGCTTTCTAGGTTCAGGAATCGAAGGCCTACTTCGTATTGCCAGCAACTATTCTCACCGTTTTGACGAAGTCATTCTCTCCCTCCCTAAAGGAAGAAGACTACAAGCTATCACCGTCTCAGCCAATCGTGGACAAACTAATATTCGTCAAGCCAACCTTGAAAATGCAACCATCAAAACAAAAGGCCATCTCTTAAAACTAACAGAAAGTTCTATCAAGAACAGTTCACTGACGACACCTCATATCATCAATATCTTTGATACCGAATTGACAGATAGTCAGGTCAAGACGGAGGGAGCACATATCTATGCTGAAAATATCCAGGTTCGCGGCAAGGTTGAGCTAGAGGCCTATTCCACTCTACAACTCATTCTCTCCCAGAAAGAGACCGACCGTATCAATCTAGATATTTCTTCTCAGCATGGCGGTATCTATCGGAAACCCAAAGAAGAACATCGTGGACAAAAAGAGAATGAACTTGCCAACCCTTATAAAACGGAAAGAGCAGATATCAAGGACCTGCTCATTGCAAAAGCCAACCAGGATATCTACCTACCTAAAGAAGAGTACTCTTCTCCATCTAGAAACCATTGACAAAAACGCTTTCATCTGCTAGTCTAAAGATAGAAAACGACCATTAAAAAGGAGGTTCCACCATGACACAAGAATGGTTTGAAAGCGCCGATCTTGAGAAGAAATCAGCTCAGACGAAATCGGAAATCCACCCCGACCAACCAGAGACTTCGGAAACTGTGGATACTGAACCACAAGCAAGCCAAGAAACTCCTATCTCACCTAAAGAGTCGGAAACGCATGAGGAGGAAGCTCCCGAAACGATAGAAGAAGCCCAAACCGAGGAAGAGGGAGAAGGGAAAGCTGAAGAGGAACACAAGCAAGAAAACCCTGCAAAAGAGAAAAGTATCCTCAGCAAGACTTTAGAAAGCCCCTATATCCCAGATATTGACCCTCGTAAAACAGCCAGATTCAAAGAAGAAATCGCACTATTTTGGACTTGGCTACTGGATGCTATCCAAGAACCAACTACCAGCAAAACTACGGACCAAAGGCACCGTTATAGTGTCTTTGCCCTACTCACCTTGCTGTCTTCGATTAACCTTTTCTTTAGTATCTATCATATCAAGCACCTCTACTATGGCTATATGATTTCTATTGCTAATGGTTCTCCTAACCAGCTCCCACCTTTGGATCTCTTTGCCGGGCTTTCGATTCTGGTCGCTAGCGCTCTATTTTACTTTTCTATCATTCTGGGAGGCTTTACTGTCCGACGGGTACTGGACCAGGAGAGCGACTTCACATTCCAAGAAGCCTTTGATCGGTATAGCAGACTCTTTGCTATCCCACTTGTCCTAACGGCTCTAGCAAGTTTCTTTGCACTCTTTGGCGGCTTACGATTTGCTGGCATCCTCACTCTTCTAAGCATGGCCATCTTTGCCCTCGGCAATCTCTTTGTGATTAGCAAGCCAAGTAAGACCAGTAGCCTCGACCCATTTTATCGTTTCCTGCTAGCTGTCTTACTTGATGGCGCCATTCTCTTACCCTTCTTCATTGCAGAGCTTGCGCTGACAGTGGACTACCTTCGCATCCTGACCTTCTTTTAACCAAAATCCCTGCCATTGACCAATGACAGGGATTTTTAGACTTACTCTTTTTTAAACAAGGCCTACTCGATGCTTGCCAATTCCTCAAAATCTTTTCCCAAAATGGCTTGTACTTCTAGTTGATTGGCATCTAGTTGGTGGTAAAATGCTGTTGGTAGTGACTCTAGGAATTTTGCGTAATCCAAGCGAGCGATGGATTCGTAGTCTTCGGCTTTTGAACCATCACCAGAAATCGCCACTAGGTCAATCTCCCAAACAAGTTCCTTGCCTGCTAGCTGCTCGGTATAAGGAGCTGGTACAAAGGGTTCCTTTGGCAAAATCGTCTTGACTCCCTGGGCTAGGTGATAGATACCGTACACCTTGCCTTGAGCATCTGGGTAAAATTTCACACTGGCAAGGTAGGCATTAGAGCCTTGAACCTTCTTGACTAGCTCTTCAAAACGTGCCAATCCATCCTCAGCCAAAAAGCTCTCGAGGTATTCCTTATTGAGATAGATAGGGGTCAAGAGCCCTTGGCAATAGACTAGACGAGCCGCTTTGTCAGATAGATAATGCTTGACCGTTTCTCGGAAATAATCTTCAAAGTCAAACCCTTCTAGCCCTACTACTGCCTCACCCAACTTGTTTGATAGGGCTTGGAGGAGAGCTTCTACAATCTCCCAGTCCGCTCTGGTAAGGAAGTCTGGAATCACCACTTGATAGCCTTTTCGGCTATCCGCATAGTTCACCTTGAAGAGAAATTGCGACTGACCTACAATCCCACACTCGATATACTCGAGACGATTGAGGGGCTGACGGAGATAGACCGCATCATAACTGTGTGACTCCAAGCCCTCCACCAAGGCCAAGATAGACTTGGCAGTCAAGATCTCCTGTTGTCCTAGAATGCTTTCTTTATTTGGGATAAAAAATGTTTTCGCCATAACTGGCCTCCTTTGAAATCGTTTACATACAGTATAACCTATTTTCCTGAAAGATACAGAAACAAACTTTAGTTTTTTAGATAAAAAGCATAGAAAAACAGCCCCTGAAAATTGCTTGACATTCAGCAGACTAAAAGTAATCGGTATTCACACACCCTAGAAATGCAATAAAGACGACCAAAGGAATCGTCTTTATTTTCTGTAAGTAAATTCTATATAGCTTATACTGTCCTTATCTATATTGCTATCTGACTTTAATTTTGTAGCTAACTGCCATGCTTGTTCAAAATATTTTCTATATACCCCCACCAATTCCTTTCAAAGAATATGGATAAGACGCATAAGATGATGAGACAAAAATAACCTCTTCCTTATCAATTATTACAAATTGAACCTTTGAAAATTTTATTTTTTCTTCCTTATTATCAAAGTATCCACACGAATAATTGGAGTCGTAACTTAGATGTTCAAGCATTTCGTCTATATTACGCTTATAACTAAAGGTAAGTATTTCTTTATAATCTCATATATCTTTTTATGATTGTAGATCTTTTTAATTTGCTTATCAATTTAATTGCCTATATGTTCCTTCTTAGCATCATTTCTTCGTAAAGGATTTATTTTTATAAAATCTTGCTAATTAAAGTCACAAAATCAATACATATTCTGAGAATATATCTGAATTTCATAAAAAAGCAATGAATAAACTTCTAAGAAAGCAAAAACTCATTCTGAGCTCTTCTTACTTTTTATCCTGCTGTGCCAGCTCCTGATTGTAGGACAAAGCTAGATTAATCCAGTAAGACAGTTCTTTTTGTGCTTCACCATCTAAATCAATATAGCCATGATAAAGCCTACCCTTCATTAAAGTCACACTGGCACCATTTTTAGGCAGAGTCTGCTTTTCCAGTTCCTTACCGATGCGGACCATGACAAGCTCTTGACCCTTTTCTGAACTCACTGTCACGGTCATCTTACCTCGAATCATAAAAGCCAAACCACCAAACATCTTCTTCTCTTCTACCTCTTCTTCAAAAACATGAGGAGGAAGTTCAGTAGCTAAAATGGCACGGACTTGCTGGGCTAAGGATTCACTATATGCCATCCTTCTACCTCATTTCATCACATCCCAGCCGATACCAAAACGGTCAATCAAGCGACCATAAAACTCTGCGAAAGCTTGTTCCTCTAAAGGATAGAGAATTTGCCCACCTTCAGCAAGCTTAGCAAAGAGCTCATCGGCTTCTTCTCTACTGTCCAGGCTCAGAACTAACCATTGATTGGGCTGATGATTGCTAGGAATAGATAGGTCGTTAAAAATGCCTACATCCTCACCATTCAGGGTCAAGTTTTCCGTATCTAAGGCAATCCAAGCAATCTTATCTCGTTTTTCTGCAGGAAGATCAGCTGGATCCATCATCTCACTGGCTCGGACAAGTCCCTTAATCTCTGTCTGAAAAAGGTCAGCATAAAAACGAAAAGCTTCTTCGGCCTGACCATTAAAACTTAAAAACACGTCTAATTTCATTATTGTTCCTCCAATTTTTTATATCTGAGAATAAATCTCTAGCATCAGTTTATCAATTAGGATAAAAATTTTCTTATTCTCAATTGCGCTTGTTTGGCTAGGGAACGCATGATTAAAACTGGAAGATTAACTGTAATAGGTGGATCACTGGGCAAGGGCCTGCGCATGCTGATTTCCTCTTGATAGATGCTATCGCCTGCAAAAGTGAGAGGCTCATCGCTGCCCCAGCGAAAGTTATGCTTCAAGACATAGTTTTTAGTTAGGCGTAAATCCTCCAGCAATTCACAGGCCAAAAGATAGTAGCGACCATCGGGTACATTTTCAAAAGTAAACCGGCTCTCCTGACTCAGTGCTACTCCGATAACCGGCTCTTCTTTGGGTATTCGGGTTTTAAACAACCCGACACAGCTAAGGCGTGGTTCATACCCCTCAGGATAAGATAGCGTCACAGTCAACCGATTGCCACTTTTACAGTCGGGATCCTGATGCAACAAAGCTCCCTTCTCATCCAGCTGTTTTACCATAAAATCATAAGCCTTGGTTGATTCTTGGTAGTATTTTTTAGGCGAAAGTCCAGTATGCCGCTTAAAAGTATTGGAAAAACTGCCTAGACTATCATAACCAGCTTCCATAGAGGTCTCGGTCACATTTTGTCGGCCTTCTACAATCTCCTGAATTCCTTTTTCCATCTTAAGAGCTTCCACATATTGCTTGATAGAAAAGCCCATCTTTTTCTTGAAAGTTCTGGATAGATGGGAAGGACTATAATGGAAATGCTGAGCCAAATCGGTCAGACTCAGCTCTTCATCTGCATGCTGACGCAGATAGGCTGCCACTTCTTCCATGATAGCTTTAGACATAGACCTGCTCCTTTCCCATTTATTTAAGCTCATTATATCACATCATAAAGAAAGGACAAAAAATCAGAACCTTAATAATGAAAATCTAAACTTCAAATAAATAATGAAAAAACTTTAGACACTTGAAGCATCTAAAGTTTTTGGTATTTACTATTTAACAGAAACTCTTCTATTTTCTTAGGAATTTAGAAACTTGCCTTACCATCAAAAATAGTCAGCTTATGTAAATTTTCCATGCCTGCAATAATGGGTCTAGCTTTTGCAATGAGATTTTGAAAAACTTCCAAGGTCAGACTGTCATTGTGAGCTTGCTCGCTCTCCCAAACCTCATAAATATAGATGCTGTTGGGTTCGTCTGCTTTCTCTCCTAAGATATAGCAGAAACAAGTATCAAGATTTTGCATTTCTTTAACAACTTCTTGCATATAAGCAGCAAGTTCCTGCGCCTTTCCTTCTTTGGCAATTAATTTACCATAAACGCAAAATTTTTCCATTAGGATCTCTCCTTATTACTGAGCTACCACTGTTTCCAAGCTTTCACCGATAGCAGCTAAGCGCTCCACCACTTCTGCTTGTGTCAATTCATTTTCTGAAACATAGCGGTTACGTGGGTGAACACGGCACTCGTGTGAGCATCCACGAAGGTACTTGTCTTCATTTTCTTCTGATGTTAGGATACGACGGTTACAGAAGGGATTTCCACAGTTGACATAGCGTTCACATGGTGTTCCATCAAACCAGTCTTTCCCTACGATGGTTGGGTTGACATGGTTGACATCGACTGCGATACGCTCGTCAAAGACGTACATTTTCCCATCCCAAAGTTCACCTTGAACTTCTGGGTCTTTACCGTAAGTTGCGATTCCTCCGTGCAATTGGCCAACATCTTTGTAACCTTCACGGACCATCCAGCCTGAGAATTTCTCACAGCGAACGCCACCTGTACAGTAAACCACAACACGCTTGTCCATGAATTTTTCTTTATTATCACGAACCCATTGTGGCAACTCACGGAAGTTGCGGATGTCTGGGCGAATAGCTCCACGGAAGTGTCCTAGGTCGTACTCATAATCGTTACGTGTGTCAAGGACAACGGTATCTTCGTCAAGAAGGGCTTCTTTGAACTCTTTTGGAGACAAGTAAGCACCTGTTGTTTCAAGTGGGTTGATGTCATTATCAAAGTCGTTGTCTTCCAAACCAAGGTGGACAATTTCTTTCTTGTAGCGAACAAACATCTTCTTGAAGGCTTGTTCATTTTCTTCGTCAATCTTGAACCAGAGGTCCTCCATGCCTGGGAGGCTGTGAACATAGTCCATGTATTTTTGAGTTGTTTCGTAATCACCTGAAACGGTTCCGTTAATTCCCTCGTCAGCGACTAGGATACGGCCTTTAAGACCGATTGATTTACAGAAAGCCAAGTGGTCTGCAGCAAATTGCTCTGCGTTTTCAATTGGAGTATAAAGGTAGTAAAGTAAGACACGAATATCTTTTGCCATAAGATTTGTTCTCTTTTCTATTCTTAAATTTTCAGAATTTTTCATTCAACTATACTAGTATACCCACTTGGGAAAACGAATGCAATTTATTTGACCGGAAATTATATAAAGAGACCTACCCCTGCACTTCATCAGTAACCATAGCGAATCGCAGATAATTCTCTCAATTTTTTGACTTGCTTAGCTTGACTTTCTGACAAACTTAGCTTGTTATCAATCAACACACGTGAGATGTCAACATTCATTTGGCTCAGAATAAATGGAGTAGAGGTTCCATCGTCCTTTAATCGTTTTTTATAAATCACTAACTGATTTTTCAGGGGAGCAAGTTGAGGCGCAGCCTTTATATCTTCCAATAGATGATCAATGATGGTCATCGCTTCACAACGTCTTTCACTTCCTCCAGCGAACCATTTTAATGGTGTCATTCTCATTTTCTCCTGAAATTCGCTTATAAATTGAAAAACTATAATTCCTAACTCTCCAGCCAGTATTTTACCCAAATACCCTATGTAAAAAAGTCAGCAAAAATGGCAAGGTCGCTACAATATTATTGATCACATGCACCGCATAGGAAGGATAAATGCTCTTGGTATAACGGGTCAAACCAGCAAAAATGATTCCAGATGTTGCAAAGACGAAGATATCTAACAGACTAGGAAGGCTTGAAAAATGAGGGAGAGCAAATAAAATAGAAGGAAGAAGCAAATCAAGACCAAATCGCGAATGTTTAAAGAAAACATGTTGCAACAAACCCCTATAGATCAATTCTTCCATCAGTGGAACCAGAAAGAACAGGGCTATATAGATACCTAGCTCTGCAAAGTTAGTCCCACTATAACCAATCAATACAGCCCAACCTTCAGCAGTTGACTGGACATGTTTAGCTGTCTGAACGTTAAAAGAGATCTGGAGCACTACCACTAATACTGTCAAAATCGAATACCAAAGCCATTTTTTTCTTGGAATGCGAAAGAGATAACCATGCCCTGTCTTAACCAGAATCCAAATCATGACTCCGCTAAATAGCAAACTCAAGATATTTTGAATCCAGAAGAAATTGCCAATCTGGGAAGAAAATTGCCAATAGTTTTGGACAATAAGCGTCAGCTGGGAAAGGCCAAATACGAAAAATAGGTAAGAGAAGACAGCACTCATTTTGAAAAGAAGACGATATTTTTTCATGATAGACCTCCTGTAGATACATGTGTATCACATCGCATAAACCCTCAGAACCACTGTTTTCATTTTTACATCCTAAAAATCACTACCTCCCCTAGAAAACTAAGGAAGGCAGTGATCACATTTTTAGGAATTAGGAATGAATACACGAAATCAATCGATTTTATGATTTTTTGTTTTTCAAGAATTCGTCGTATTGTTTTTGCATTTCGTTCAATACTTTTTCGTAGGCACCTTCAGATTTCAATTTTGCCATTAAATCTGGGATTGCTTTTTCTGGGTCTAAAGTACCAGTGTTGATAGCTGTATCGAATTGTTGCATTGTGTTAGAGATTGCTGAGATTTCAGATTTCACACTGTCAGTGTTAAAGATGAATCCAAGCGCTGGAGATTCTTTAGCTTCTGCCAATTGTTTCTTAGAATCTTCGATTTGTTGATCTGTAACGTTTTCGTTGATGTAAAGAATCCAGTTGTTACCAGTGTTCCATCCACCCATGTGAGTGTTTTCTTTGTAGGCATCAAGGACGCGTACACGGTTTTCTTTACCTTCAATTTTTTCCCAGTTCTTGCCTTCTGGACCGTAAACAAGACCGTTCAAGAGTTCTGGGTTCGTGTTCAAGAGGTTCAACACTTCCATTGATTTTTCTTTGTTCTTAGAGTTGTTTGAGATGACAAAGTTAGCAACTTGTGTTGTTTGGTTTTTCTTGATAAAGTTAGTGATTGGTTTGATTTGGATATCTTTGTTCGCAACACGTGAGAGCAAGCTGTTACCGTAGTCAGCTGGTCCTACTGTTTCTTCACGAACGAACCAAGTATCTTGTTGAAGGTCAAATGAAGTGTCGCTTGTTGCTACGTCTTTTGGAATGTACCCTTCTTCATAGAATTTGTGAAGAGTCTTCAAGTGTTCTTTGAAACGAGGCACTTCGTAACGGTTTACAATCTTAGTAGTGTCTCCTTCAAGGTCGATAACAAATGGAAGTCCGTTTGGTACTGGGTAGTCAAAGTTATCAGATGGGATAAAGTTCTTCGTAACCGCAAATGGTACTACGTCTGGAGCTTTTTCTTTAATTTGTTTCAAGACTGGTTCAAGTGTTTCGTATGAAGTGACACCTGAAATATCGATACCGTATTTAGCAAGAAGAGTTCCGTTGAAGGCAAAGTTTTGAGATGATGCAACGTTAGCTGCAACTGGTACTGCATAGATCTTACCATTTACAGTGTTCCCTTTGATGTAAGCTGGATCAAGTGCTTTGTAAAGCTCTGCTCCTTCTTTTTTATACAATTCTGTCAAGTCAGCATAAGCACCTTTTTGAGCATTTACGACATAGTTAGATGCAAATGCGATATCATAGTTTTCACCAGATGATGTGATAACAGACATTTTCTTATCATAGTCACCCCATCCAAGGTATTGGATATCCAATTTAGCACCGACTTTTTCTTCGATGATTTTGTTTGCATTTTCTAGCAATTCATCCAAGTTGTCTGGTTTGTCACCGATTTGGTACATTTTGATTACAGGTTTTTCACCTGAAGTAGTATCTGCAGCTTTTTTGTTGTTACCTGTAAGGTTTCCACAAGCAGCAAGACTTGCAGCCAAAGCGACTACGCTAGCAGATGCAAAAGCATATTTTTTCCAGTTTTTCATGATAAAAACTCCTTTTTTTATTTTTAAACTTATAAACGATTTAATGATTTGTAACTTCAGTCACTAAGATGAAGTTGGGAAGGGAGAAACGGTGTTTCTCAATAAGTGCTATTCTTTCACACCACCGATTGTCAACCCTTTAACAAAGTAGCGTTGGAAGAATGGATACAGAATCGCGATTGGAAGGGTTGCAACCACAACCATGGCCATACGACCTGTTTCTTTTGGTAGAGCAACTCCCAGTTGGCCAGATAGGCCGACTGCTTTTGCAATGTAGTCCATATTTTGCTGGATTTGCATAAGCAAATATTGCAATGGATACAAGTTGTCACTCTTGATGTAAAGAAGGGCGTTGAACCAGTCGTTCCAGAAACCAAGAGCTGTCAAAAGCGTGATGGTTGCGATACCTGGAAGTGACAATGGCAAACAAATCTGGAAGAAGATCCGAGCTTCACTGGCACCATCGATACGAGCAGATTCGAGAATGGCTTCTGGAATGGTCTTCTTGAAGAAGGAACGCATCAAGATGATGTTGAATGGTGAGAGAAGCATTGGAACAATCAAGGCCCAAACGGTATCACCCAGTTGAAGCAGGCGAGTGACCACGATATAGCCCGGTACCAAACCAGCATTGAACAACATACTAAGAAGAGCGAAGATCGTAAAGAATCTGCGGTACTTAAAGGTTGTCCGTGAGATGGCGTAGGCATAAGTGGTTGTAATGAAGACGTTGGTCACTGTTCCGACTACAGTTACAAAAACTGAGATAAAGAGCGCTTGGAGGATCTTATCTTTAAACTGAGCTAGGAACTGGAATCCATCTACACCGAACTTCGAAGGGAAAAAGCTATATCCATACTGGAGGATGCTCTTTTCATCTGTCACCGAAATGATGATAACGAAGATAAAGGGCAAGATACAAGAAAGAGCGATCAAACCAGAGATGATACTAAAGAAGATATCTGCTTTCTTACTGAAGGAGTGAATGCCGACATTATCGATTTTTTCTTTTTTAATTTTCTTTTCTGCCATATTCTCCTCCTTTCTAGAACAAAGCTGAGTTCGGATCAACTCGTCTTGCAAGCAAGTTTGATAGGATAACCAGAATCAAACCGACAACGGACTGGTAAAGACCGGCTGCTGAAGCCATACCGATATCTGCTGTCTGAGTCAAACCATTAAAGACATATACGTCCAAAACGTTGGTTACATTGTAAAGCTGACCAGCATTGTGTGGGATTTGATAGAAGAGACCGAAGTCTGCACGGAAGATATTTCCGACTGCAAGGATGGTCAAGACTGTTACAAGCGGAGTCAACTGAGGAATGGTTACGTTGCGAATGCGTTGCCACTTGCTAGCCCCGTCCACTGTTGCTGCTTCGTAGTAGGTTGGATCAATTCCCATGATTGTCGCATAATACATGACACTGCTATATCCAAAGCCTTTCCAAATACCTAGGAAAAGGAGAAGATATGGCCAAATGCCTAAGTCAGCGTAGAAGTTGACTTCCTTCATGCCAATGGATGTTAGGAAATGGTTGAAGACCCCTTTGTCAATGTTTAGGAAGGCATCTGTAAAGAAACTGATGATAACCCATGACAGGAAGTAAGGGAACAACATAGACGTTTGGAAAATTTTAACCATTCTCTTAGAGCGGAGCTCACTGAGGATGATGGCAATCCCTACTGATACAATCAAACCGATAAAGATAAACCCGAGATTGTAAAGAACGGTATTTCGAGTGATGATAAAGGCATCTTTTGAACTAAACAAGAATCTGAAATTATCTAACCCGACCCATTTACTATTCACAATACTATCTATGAAACCATTACTGGTCATATGGTAGTCTTTAAAGGCGACCACATTCCCAAATACTGGAATGTAAAAGAATAGAATCAACCAGAGTGCCCCTGGTAAAACCATCAAGAGAAAGATCCAGTTATCTCTCAAGGTCTTTGAAAACTTTTTCATAATTTCCTCCCTTTTTATTCCTAAAAACTGATTTCATCGAATTTTTAGGTTTGATAACGATTACATTATTAGTATACTCCTATTTGAAGGCTAGGTTAAACTACTAATTATAGAAAAAACTCCACAAATTATTTTTTGTGGAGAAGTTTTTTATAAGAAATAGGTTTCACGAGAAACATTCTGACTCGGAAAAAAGACCTTTAAGTCGTATAAATCGTCGAAGCTGTCGCAATAGTGTGCCACTGGTTGGCTGTTGTGGCTGTAAATCCCTTGTCTGCGTAGAAGTCAGTAAATGGTAAGATTTCCACTTCTAACTCGTCGATGCGGTCAAGCTGACCAGCTAGATAAGCCTCGATGCGACTTTCTGCTCGCTTGATGCGTTGCAAGAGTCCTCCCATACGGATATCAACTGTGTCCAAGCCAAAGACCTTGTTTTCCTTCAACCATTGATGGCTAAAGAGGGCATGGAAATGTTCAATCTCGCTTCTGAGTTTTGGTAATTCTTGTCTGGCGATTTGCTGTAAGCTGACTTTGTCACCGGCTTTATAAGCTTCACGGATGCGTCGTCCCACATCCACTTTGCTACTTAAAATCTGGTTCAACTGGGCCTGAGTTTCAAAGAGATAAGAGTAGGCACCAGCTTTTTCTTTGATGTCAGAGAGAATCTCAGCTGCCTGAGCGAAGTGTGGTTTGTCCTGTTCAGGTGTCATGTGTCGATCAAGAATCGGACAGAGAACATCCTGATAAAAGACATAGCGGTTGGGATTGATCCCGCTGAGATTGCCTGGCAAGTCTGGTAAGAGGTTAGCTAGGTCAATCTGCATAAAGTCCTCAACCGATAGACCTGTATTGGTCTTGAAGTGAGCAGACAAACGGTCTAGGTCATTGCGGTAGCTGAGTTCTGCCCAGATTTGCAAGCTTGGTAGGACAGAAAACTGGGCAGTTTCCCCACCATTATCCCCCCAACCCGTCACAATGACTTCTTTGATGTCATTAGCACGACAGGCTTTGTTGGCCTCGATAGCGATGAGACGGCTGAAATGGTTGTTGGGTGTGAAACCGATCCACTTCCAAGCACCACCTGCAAAGGCAATATCTTGGCTAATCTTGTGATGGTTGCGGAAATTGCGATTGTACTTTTCTTCGCTATCTTGGTAATAATCCCAGTAAACCAAGGTTACACGATCTTTGAGACGGTCTAGGTAGACACGAGTTTCCTCAGGAATCTCCACGTCACGGTCGTACTGGCCATCCGCTGACATGAGTTTAAAGAACATATCACTCCACATCTGACAGTGGAAACCATACTTGTCTGCAATGTCCATCACGCGCTCCAAGTGTTGACACATGAGGAGACTACGGTCCACAACACCGTTCAAAATGAGGTAGCGCCCCAAACCAACCAAGTGAGCTTCGTCCATCCCGATATTGACCTTGCGTGTCTGCAGTTTAGACAGAGTGGCAAACATCCCGTCAATCAAATCATAAACCTTTTCTTCACCGATAAGGAGAATGTCCTCTACATCACGGAGTTCTTGCACTTCTTTAACACCCCATTTGACGAAGGCCGACAAGTGGGCCAAGGTCTGAATACAAGGAACAAAAGTCATATCAAACTGCTGGGCATAGGCTTCGATTTCCTGTAACTCTTCAGCTGAATAAGCTCCACGGAAGTAACCAAAGTATGGTTGCCCCTCAATCTGGTAGGTGTCTTCCATGTAAAGCTCAAATGTTGAGTAGCCCATCAGAGCCAAGACTTCAATCATCTGCTTGGCAGATGCAACATTTAGAACTGCATTTCGCGAACAATCCGCCATGTAGGCTAAATCTTCATAAGCCGCTTGTTCTTCAATCTCCACCTTATCACCTTCTTCTAAAGCTGTTGCGAGAACAGACAAGGCGCGGTAAAGTTGATGGGGTTTGCGATAGGTTAGTTGATAATGTCCATCCTCACCCTTGATAGAGATAGAGGCTTGATCAGACTGAGCGACTGCAACTTCCACATCTGGTAAAGAGATATGCTTTGTCAGCAAGTCGATTGCCTGAGTTTGTTTGGGACTAAGCCCTGTAAATGTTACCACTGATTTTCCTCCTGTAGCCAGTTGACAAGGGCACCGTAGAGATTGGCATCTGCGTGATAGGTGCAAGCTTGGATAACTGGTGCGACCGTGTATTCTTCGTAAGTTTCGACAAATGCATCAACAGCTTTTTTGACCCCTTGGATAAAATCTGGATTTTGGCTGATAGAGCCTCCCAGACTAATGACATCTGGATCGATCAGATACTGGATATTGAGCAAGCCTTGAGCCAGATTACGGTTCATGCGCTCAATGGCTTCTTGGCAAAGGACATTGCCTGCTGCAGCTTCTTGGTAAATCTTGCGACCATCCCAGTCAGTCTGACCAGATTTTTCAATTACGTAGCGAACCATGTTTCCTGTAGAAGCTAGTTGCGACCAGTTGTTGAGCTTTTCTGCTGGTTCAATGGTTGTCATATAGCCAAACTCACCACCTAAGCCGTGGCGACCACGGTGAAGTTTGCCATTGATAATCATAGCTCCGCCAATTCCTGTCCCAATCACGACACAGGCTGCATTTTCAATCTCTGGGTGAGCCAGCAGTTCACTAAGTCCAACACAGTTGGCATCATTTTCTAGATGGACAGGTAGCTGATGATGAGCAAGAGCCTCATACCAAGAAAAACCGTGAATATAAGGTACGGCACTGATTCCCTCAATTACACCTGTTTCTTGATTGACCGCGCCTGGAACGCTCATGGCAATGCCCTTATAATCTTTCTCTGCCAAGCATTGGTCTAGCCAAGTCAGTAAATCTTCTAGGGTTTCTGGTGTCGGTATACTTGTCTTATCTAGTATTTTTCCATCAGGAGTCAGACTGGCAAACTTAATCCCAGTCCCTCCGATATCAATGGTTGCAATGGTCATATTTTCACCAAAAAGGGGCGAATCAGTAGTTAATCCTTACTCTTTCGCCCCTCCTTTCTATCTCATAGTATTCGTTATAGAACACTTTAAAACTGTTAGATTTCTTCTTTTTTAATCAATTCTGTACGAATTTCTTGTGGAGCCAATAGTCCTGAATGAACTGGATATGGTCGCTCAAGTAAGTCAAGAATGGTTTGTTGGTGTTCTGATATGCGCACATTTTCTTGACTCATATTGTAGTAACGGAGAACATATCCTCCTTCATTTTCAGCTACCTTAAAGGCTGTCGGGCAAACTTGTGGTAAGCTGAGTGCCGCATGACTCAAGAGGCTACCAGTCGCTGCAACACTTCCTTCTTGTTTAGCAACCTGAAGGCTAGTGAATGGTGTTTGGAAGGCTTTGGCACGACGGAAAGCTGAGAAGCGTTCTTGCGCTTGGTGGCATTCAAGAGCAAACTCGACTTCAAACTCACGCAAACACTGAGCCTCTGGCGTTGGGAAGTAACCCCAGTCACCTAGCTCGCCTGAAGCACGAAGGATGGTCACTGCAATGGTATCGTCCCCAAGGATTTCATACTCGTGCAATCCTTTATTGGCCACCGTCACTCCTTTTTCATCATCATAAAGACTGACAAAGGCTTGTTGGTGTTGTGGATTTTCAGGATTTTCCCAAGAAGCAGCTGGTTTATTTGGTCTTGTCACCACCTCATAGATGCTTTCAGAATCATTGCTTGGACGCGTATTATGAGTCTTGATCAAGAGACGGATACGGTGGTCCTTGGCTGTGTTAGTAAAGCGAGTCTTGAAGCGGATTTGTGGATTGTCAACAAAGACGGTCATCTCTGTTTCCAGAGTTAGGGTTGTCAATTCTTCTGAACGCCCAGCTTCACGCGTCATAAACTCGATGATGCCTCTTTGTTCTGCATCCAGTTTTTCGTCTGCACTTACTGGAATTGTCAATTCATGCTTGAGCAAGATCTTAGCAAAACGAGCTGTATTTTCCAAGACTTCACAGCCTTTGAGTTCTGCGTAGATAGGCTCTGTTCCTTTTGGTTGGAAGTAGATGTACTCATTTCCAATGTCACCACGATCTTCAAAGCGAATAACATCTTCATAAGCTTCATGAGTTGTCTTGTCGTAGACCGTGATGTTTTCATCCACACTTACCGTTACAAATGGCGTATCAATCACTCCATTTTGGTAAATACCGTCACGGCCTTCTTGTTCTCCTTCAAGCAATTGGAAGGTTGTCCAAGAAAGTGGTGCTAGATGAACAGGCACTGTCACGCGCACTTGTCGAGCGATACGAGCCTGACGGAACTTGTCTTTTGGCAAATCATACTCAAAGTTAGCTCCCAGATCTTCGATTTTCGCTTCTACAGCATGGCCTTCCAAGTCTTCGACACGGTAGTTTGGCAAGGTCAAGGCTGCCATTTTCTTGTAGCCTTCTGTTGGGTGCAATTCTTTGAAATCACAAACCGCCACATCAATCACTGTGCTGACAGTGTCAACCTTGTCATGCAAGCCTGTATTGATGACCGTAAAGAGATGGTCGCTTTGAGCTTCCTGGGTTGCAATTTTACCCTTCCACTCGTTGAGAAGATTGGTCTTAACGAAGTTTCCGACTTGGTTGACCTTGGCAAAACGTGTTTCCATCTCACGGTGAACCTCGTCCACGCTACAGCCACAGATACTGTCATGTGGCGCATTTTGTAGAAGGACTTTCCAAGCATAGGTCAACTGGTCCTTGTGGTTGTGCCCACCAGTGATGACCGTTAATGGTTCCACTACTTGTTCTAGGAGGTTGCTATTTTCTTGGAAAGCTTGTTTGAGGTAAATACGGGATGAAGAAGTGTTAGCAAGTGTGTACCAACCATCTGTTTCTTGACTGGTCAACTCACCCGTAACGGTAGATAGTTGCTCAGGTAGAGCACTTTCTACTGCATGGACATAGTCATCAAATGAACTATGAACAAAAGTCACATCTGGGAAGAGTTCATTGGCCACACGAATGGCTTCGCTCAGATTTCGCTGTACAGGCTGGTGGTCACAGCCGTTCATCATCAACCATTGATTGGTCGAAGCGTAGTCACGCACGTCTGACAGTTTTTGTTTCCAGAAGGTCAAGGCCTCGTCTTTATCAACTGGAATTTCATTTCCATTACTGTACCAGTTGGCAAAGAGGATACCGAGGACACGACTTCCGTCTGCACCCTGCCAGTACATTTCTGAAAACTGGGAAGTGAACTGCTCATCTTCGAGTACTTGGTTGTCAAATCCTATCGGCTTCACACCACGGCCAAAGGCTGCCACGTGAATGCCTGATTTTTGAAGGATTTGAGGCGCTTGTCCCATATTTCCAAAGGTATCTGGGAAGTAACCAATCTGGGTTGATTTGCCCCATTTTGCACATTCAGCTTGACCAATCAAGGTGTTGCGGACGTTGGCTTCACTTGAAATCAAGTAATCATCCTGCAAGATGTAAAAAGGACCAATTTTGAGTTTGCCTTCGTCAATGTAACGTTGGACTTTGTCGCGATTTTCAGGGCGAATTTCCAAGTAGTCATCAAGGACAATCGTTTGGCCATCTAAGTGGAAGCTCTTGAATTCAGGATCATTTTCAAAAAGATCAAACAGATTGTCAAACAGTTCCACCAATTGCATGCGGTGGCTTTCAAAAGGTAGATACCACTCACGATCCCAGTGACTGTGTGAGATAATATGTACGACAACATTTTCCATGAAGTAAAACCTCATTCTAACTTAAATTTTTATTTTTAACGTTTTAAATGTAAAATTGTGATTCTTTCCGAGAATCAGTTGCGCTAAAGCGTGTTCCTTATACTCAATGAAAATCAAAGAGCAAACTAGGAAGCTAGCCGCAGGCTGCTCAAAGCACTGTTTTGAGGTTATGGATAGAACTGACGAAGTCAGTAACCATACCTACGGCAAGGTGAAGCTGACGTGGTTTGAAGAGATTTTCGAAGAGTATTAGCGGATATCCAAGTAGTCCAAGACCAACTCACAGAACATCATGTTGGCCCAAGAGAACCATTCGCGAGAGTAGAGCGTTGGATCATCTGCGTGGAAGCTTTCGTGCATGACACCTGTGCCACCATCGCAGGCAACCAGCTGGTCCAGCAAGAATTTCTTCTCTGCCTTATCTCTTGTTGTCAAGCCTTGGATAGAAAGGGCAATGGGCCAGATATAGCGATAGAAGGTATGAGAACTTCCGAGCCCACTAGCGTATTCTCCTTGGTAGAAATATGGATTTTCAGGGCTTAGAATGGTGCGACGAGTTGCTTGATACACTTCATCGTTGACATCGCAGTAGCCCAGATAAGGCGCAGCCAACAAACTTGGTACGTTTGGATCATCCATGATGCTAGCATTTCCTAGACCATCCACTTCAAAGGCGTAAATCTTTTCACCCTTGCTATTGGTGGTGTAGGCATAGTTTTCGATACCTTCTTGTATTTCAGACTGGAGACGCTTAGCATCTGCGATAATACTCTCGCTATCAGCTAGGTCTAGTTCTGCAAAGATTTCTTGCACATAACCCAAGACAACGACGGCAAACATATTTGACGGAATCAAATAGCTATACTGGCAGCAGTCATCACTTGGACGGAAGGCTGACCAGGTCATACCAGTCACTGCAAAATCAGGTCCGAAGCCATCATTTACCAGAGTATCTTCCTTACGGTCCGTATCGCGAACAAAACGATAAGGTGAATTCTTGTGGTCTTGTTCCACTGTCCAAAGATGAAGAATTTCCTTGGTCGCTGCGACAAAAGTCTCATCAAACTGACTGGTCTCGCCAGTCTCTTTCCAGAGGAGATAAGCCAGCTGCAAAGGATAGCAAAGGGAGTCCACCTCGTACTTGCGTTCCCAAATCCAGCCATTAAGGTCGGTATGGTCAGTCTCATGGTGCCCCTTCCAGTTTTCCTCAATATTGAAGGAATTGGCATAAGGATCCTTGAGTACCAAGGTCATCTGACGCTTGACCAGACCTGCAATGGTCTGACGCAAGAGAGGATCTTTTTTAGCCACATGAAGGTAGGGTCTGAGTTGGGCCGTCGAATCCCGAAGCCACATGGCAGGAATATCCCCTGTCAAGACAAAAGTTGAACCATCTTCTAGGATCTCAACCGTATTGTCCAAGGTGTCTGTATAGCAACGCTCAAAGACATCCACCCACTCCGGATGGTCCTTGGCCCGCTCTGCTACTTCGTCCAGCCATTCTCTAACAATTTCTTTCGAATAAATCATCGTGCAGTTTCCTCTTTCAAACAAGTTTCATGTTCAGTATAAAAAAAAACGCCTCCAAAAGATATACACAAACTAAAGGCGTTTTGAAACAAACTTATGAAAAAAAGTTGGGGCTCTCCCCAACTTTTTTAATTTTTCTTCTCTGAATATTCTTTGTATCCTTCGGTTGCAAGCTCTGCTTTCAAACCTTCAAAATCTTGAGTTCCCCAGTTAGAAATTTTACCTGCAGTTTCAAGGTCTAAGTTTCCATCTTTCAATAAGTACGCTTCATAGCCATAATATCTATAACGGACATCAGTTGAGCCACCAATTCCAGTGTGTGTCACCTTATAAACAGTGACAAGGGCAACTTTCCCACTTGATTTTTTATCTTCTGCTGGAATGACTTTCAAGTAACTACCTTGTGATTCCAAGGCGTAAGTGTTATAGGAGTCGCTCTTATGTTGAGACTTACTGAAATCTTCGTTCTTCTTCAAAAGGTCCCCAAAGTTTTTCACATCTTTCAACTCTTTCAAACCTTCGACCGTTACTTCAACTTTCTCACTATCAACCATTTTCCCTGATGCTTTCAAAGTATTGATATAGGCTGGGCTGACAAGCAAGGTTACTTTATCGCCATTTTTGAGATTAGTTGGACGATCCGCATTTTCAAAACCGAAATACGTGTCGTCTTTAGAGTTTTTGGCAATAGAAATGGTACCGTAACCATTAAATCCTGAGAAGGTTACTGGTGTTTCCTTAAGCAAATCAGCCGTTGATACCTTCTCATATTCTTTCAAGTTATCAACTTTGAAAGTTTTCTTTTCAGCTTTAAATGGTGAGTTTTTTGAGCTTGTTGTTACAGTGAACGTAACCTCGTCCCCATTTTTGAGACCATTTGTTTTGTCAAATTCATAATGGACACTACTAATCATCGCTTCTGCTTGTATCAATTTAGACGCCAACTTGCCATCTCTTGATACCTCTGCGTAAATAATAGGATCTTTTTTAGCCAAACCAGCTGCCTGATCTTTATTAAAGCCTACTTTTTGGTATGCTATTTCTGCTACTTTCTCAGCAATATCTTGACTATTATAAGTTACCGTTCCAGATTCTTCATAACCTGAAAACTCAACTTTGACATCGCCAATCAAGCTTTTTGGTTGTGACTGGATAACATTGTATCCCACAAATGCCACAATAATAACGGCTACTGCCACAAGAGCTACAATGATTTCTTTGCGTTTCGTTGCAAACAATCCTTTGGCTTTTTCAACTACTTGTTGAGCTGAAGCCTCAGCTGAAGCTTTTGCATCTTCTTTCTGTTCTGACTTAGAATCTTTCTCTTCCACCACTTCTTCAGATTGGTCATCTTTTGCTTGCTCAGAAGCAGTTTCTTCCACAGTTTCTGGTTCTTGAGTAGCAACTGACTCCACATCCTCTACTGGCGTGTTTTCAACCTTCTCTACAGATTCTTCGTTATTCACATTATTTACCGAATCACTCATAAATAATCCCCTTTTCTTTTTTATTGTCTCCATTCTAACAAAAGAATGAATATTTGTAAATTATTAACCGAAATTTATAAGGACATTTACTTTTTAAAATTCGTTTATTGGCAATTTCATGTTATACTAAACAAAAACTCCAACAGAAAGCTTTTTTATGAAACCACTACTTGAAACCATCGATACCCGCTTTGGGACTGCTAGCAAGCATGCCTTTTCTCGAGGAAATACCCTGCCCTACACAGGCGTACCTTTTGGGATGAATTATTTTGTGCCTCAGACCAGTGACCAGGAGGGAGCTTGGTTTTTCGATCCGCATCTGCCCATCTTTCAGGGGATTCGCTTAACCCACCAGCCTAGTCCTTGGATTGGGGACTACTCTTGGCTGCTTCTGACACCTGTCACCGGCCAGCTTGGGGGAGATAGCCTCTTTCACCGTCAATCCTCCTATGATATGGATAAGGCCTCCTTCCAACCTCATTATCTGAAGATTTTCTCCCTGCGCTATCAGATTGAAACCCAGCTTACACCGACTTGCTATAGCGCTTCTATTCGTTTGGAGCAAAAGCAAGGCAAAGACCTCTCCCTCTATCTTCACGCAGCAGATGAACTGACAGTGGAGCAAGTAGATAAGCGAATGCTTGCCCTAAGACAAGAAGGTGAAACTGAGACTACCAAAAATCCACTGATACTGTTTACTGCCCTACAAATGAACACGGATATTCTTGCTATCAGCCAAGAAAGTAGAGACTGGCGAATTGACTTAGCAAGCAGTCATGCTGAAATCCAGCTAGCAACTTCTTTCATCTCGCCTTCTCAAGCTCTGCTTAATCTACCTCAAACGGACTTTGAAAGCTGTAAAGCAAGTGCGAAAGCGGACTGGGAAAATCTCCTCCATCGTTTTGACATACTAGAGACAGGAGAGGCTGACCGGACCTTCTTTGACTACTGCCTCTACAGACTCTTCCTCTTCCCGCAGACTTTTTATGAAGTAAACGAGTCAGGGCAAGCCATCCATATGGACCTGACTACTGGTACTGTCAAGCCCGGTGTCCTCTTTAGCAATAATGGCTTCTGGGATACCTTCCGCACCACCTTCCCCCTCTTTGCGCTTGTCATACCGGAACACTATCACCGCTTTCTAGAAGGTTTCCTCAATAGCTACCGCGATACTGGATTCCTTCCAAAATGGCTGGCTCCAGATGAACGTGGTATGATGCCTGGTACCCTGCTAGATGGCATTATCGCAGATAGCGCCTGCAAGGACATGGCCCCCGACCTAGAAGAAGAACTCCTCCAGGCTATGCTTGAAACAGCCAGCAAGTCCGACCCTCTCGGCATCAATGGTCGCCACGGACTAGCCCAATACCAAGAACTGGGCTACCTCTCTACCGATCACCACGAAAGCGTCAGCCATACCCTAGACTACGCCTATAGTGACTTTTGTATCGCCAGCTGTGCAGAAAAACTTGGTCAGAATGACATCGCCCAGACTTATAAGGTTGCGTCACAAAATTACCGCCATCTCTTTGACACTGCGACGGGTTACATGCGAGCGCGAGATAGCCAAGGCAACTTCCGCCCTGACTTCTCTCCTTATAGCTGGGGACGTGATTATGCCGAATGCTCTGCCATTCAAGCGACTTTAGGCGTCCTCCACGACATCCCTGGCTTAATCCAACTTATGGGTGGAAAGGAAACCTTTAGCCACTATCTTTTGAAAGCCTGTCAGGACGCTCCTCTCTTTGAAACCACCGGCTATGGTTACGAGATTCATGAAATGAGCGAGATGGCAACAGCTCCCTTTGGACAACTCGCCATCTCTAACCAGCCTAGCTTCCACATTCCTTATCTCTTTCGCTACAGCAACTATCCAGACTACACTGCCCTTCTCATCAAGAGCCTACGTCAGAAGGCCTTTCACCCAAGCTGGCAAGCCTATCTTGGCGATGAGGACAATGGCAGTCTCTCGGCTTGGTACATCTGGTCAGCTCTTGGTTTTTATCCGACCTGTCCGGGCAAGCCCAGCTATGATCTCGGAATCCCTCTCTTTGACCATCTCCGTATCTACCTAGCTAAGGAAAATAAATGGCTGGATATCCATGCCGAGCAAAACCACAGCCATTTCAACTTTGTCAAAGAATGCCGATTGGACAAGACCATAGTATCTAGCATTCAACACCAAGACCTCTTGAAAGCTGAGCAACTAACCTTTACACTTAGCTGGTTGCCAAATCACTCATAACCAAAAGAACCTTTGCATCGCGCAAAGGTTCTTCTTTTATGAAACTTGGACCTGAAGCTGGTCAACCAGCTGCCCATCTACCGTCAGATTTAGATAAAAATCTAAGCTTTTATCTCCTGCAAAATACAAGGTTGGTAGCGTTAGCTTTTTTTCAGTCTCACCAGCTTGAAACGTAAGGACTTGAATCTCGTCCCGATAGGCGACACCATGCACACCAGTCCCTGGTTGAATCGAAATCTTAGCTTCTAAAGGACTGCTAGATTCTCTTCGCTTCACTGTAAAGTGGACATTTTCTCCCTTGGTCACAGCCAAACTTTTTTCTGAAAACTCTAGTTGCTGAACGACTTCTTTTCTCGACAAGGTAGGTGTTTTATAGAGTGAAATTTTGGTCAACAAAGGCAAAGCCTGTGTCTCTGTAATGGTCACACGTATCTTCTGCGCCTCAACGACTGATCCTCGTAAGAGACGTTTGTAGCCAACAGTATAACCAGACCCAAACTCCTGCCAAACACCATCCAACTCTACCTGAACATGAAAAGCAGCGATGCGTTGCCCCAACTTCAAATCTTCTCTTAACTCAATCACATCAAAAGTTTTAGGTAATCCTAAATCGTGCTCTAATTGGATTGGCAACTCTGCATCACTTGCCCAAGAACTAGCCTCCAGTCCATCTGTCAGATGATGACAAGCAAAGTCTGGTGATAGAGCAGGGCCAGATACCTTGGCTCCCAAAGCCAAATCTTCTTTATAGAGCTCGTCACGATAGGCAGCAAATTCATAGAGACGCTGGATATCCTTTTCATCAAAGAGACCATCTTGGTTTGGCGGAATATTGAGTAAGAGAGGTGTACCCCGACCCACCGAGTGAAAATAAATCTCGACCAATTCCTCGAGAGACTTGGGGTCCTGATCCTCATGGTAAAACCAGCCCGGCCGAAGAGAAACATCTGCCTCACCGATTGAAAATAGCGTCCCAAAGGGGTCTCCGTGCTGTAGATAATCTAATTCCGCCTCTGTCCCCAACTGGTCTGGCTTGACTTTTTGCCACAAGGGATCCCCTGCATAGCCTCGTTCATTTCCAATCCAGCGGATACTAGTCCCTTCAGTTGAGAAAATCAAACAATCATCCTGCAAGTCACGAATGGTTTCAAACCAGGTCTCAAACTCATAGTTGACCTTTTGGGCCCCTTCCCCTCGAGCACCATCTATCCACACCTCAGAGAACTTCCCGGCATTCCCATAGGCAGGATTTGACAAGATTTCCTTCAATTGAGCCAGATAGTAGGCATTATAGTCCGCTTCTCGGTCCACGTGATAGAGGGGACTGTGAGCATCCCAAGGAGACAAATACACTCCCATATCCATATCAAACTCAGTTGCGGCTTGGGAAACCTCAAGGAGTAAGTCCCCCTTTCCATCCCTCCAAGGGCTAGCCTTGACCGAATAGTCTGTATGTGCTGACGGATAGAGGACAAAACCATCGTGGTGCTTCACCACCAAAATCAGCTTTTTAAAACCCGTTTCTTTGAGTACCCGAACCCATTCATGCGCATCCAACTTGGTCGGGTTAAAACGCTTGGGATCCTCTTGCCCACTTCCCCATTCCTGGTCATAAAAGGTATTGGGGCCAAAATGGATAAAGGCAGCTAGTTCATCCTCTAAATAATCCAGCTGGGCCTGACTTGGTAATGGCCCATGTGGTTTTATGTTCGTCATCATCTCATATCTCTTTCTCTTGTTCACAAAGTTATCCACAACTTGTGGATAAGAAATCATACCTAAAAACTAGTCTTTTCAGACTCCAGCTCTTAGAATTGGAAACCTTCCCCCTAAACAAACCTTTGTCAAATAGCTTTATACTAAGGTTTCTACTAGCTCTCTAGCAAGTTACTAATATACGGAGCTATTATCAGGATACTTCAACACCCAGAGTTGTATGCTATTTTCCCCTAGACTTATCCACAGACTGTGAATAAACTATTATTCCAGACTGCTCTCTCCTTGACTATAACAAAAAGCGATAGTAGCGTCAATATGACTAAGATTCCTTCCTAAATCCCCTGAAAAGATTCTATAATTTGTACAATCGTAGCTTTTGCATTCGCCAGCTAGTTAGAAGCAGCCAGTAGAAAATGACTGCCTTATCACATTGTGAACAGCACTGCTGTGGTACTATAATACCTAACAACCTAATCATTTCTACCAAAAAATCCCGCAGATTTGCGGGATTTTCTCTTGCATCAATGCGCCAACATTTCTTGGGCGATTTCTTGGCCAGATAGGTTATCTGGGTAGTAGGTTGGCCAGTTATCCATCTCTTCAAAGAGGGCTTCTTGGCTAGTACCTCCAAAGAAGATATGGAAATATTCTGCCTTAACTGGAGCGATATTGTGGTCACTAAACTGAACATACTTGAACTGTCCAGCGTCCGCATCTGTCGCTTCAAAGAGGAAGCGCACACCACGATTGCCTTTCTTATATGTCAAGATTTTCTTGCCGACATACTTGTAGGTGAATTTCTTGCTTTGGCCACCTTGAACAAATTCCATAGTGTTGTCCGTGATGTTGATTTTGGTCACATCTGTCTGATAGCCTTTTCTATAGTAGGCCTTGTACTCATCCTTGGTCATCTTGCCAGTCAACTTAGCCTTGTAGTCAAAGACTTGATCAAAGGTCCCATCCTCAAGGAAAGGATAAACTGACTGCCAGTTGCCTACATAGTCACTCAAGGTACGGTCTTTGACATCTGCATCCTCAAAGTAACCATTGTGAACTGTCTTGGTATTTTCTTCCTTCTCTAGCTCGATTTCCGGTCCTTCTTGGTCCGTTGTCTGTTTCAAAGCCTTGAGGTTTTTCTCCATCACGGAGATATAGTCCTCACCAGCCTTGGTTGCTTCTTCTGTTAGACTTTCTAGCGGATTGAGTACGTCTAGTTTGACACCTGTTTCTTTTGAAAGTGTATTGGCGAGGGCTTGTGAGGCATTTTCTTCAAAGTAGATATAAGAAATCTTGTTTTTCTTGATATACTCGGTCAATTCTGCCAAACGTGCTGCTGATGGCTCTGCATCTGGTGAGAGACCTGAGATGGATACTTGCTTGAGACCGTAGTCCAAGGCAAGATAGTTAAAGGCAGCGTGCTGGGTCACAAAGCTCTTTTGTTTGGCTTGAGACAAGCCATCTGTGTAGGCCTTATCCAATGCTTGCAATTTTTCAATATAGGCAGCTGCATTCTTCTCAAAAGTCTCTTTTTTATCAGGATAATCTGCTGACAAGCTGTCACGGATATGCTCTATCAGTTTGATGGCGCGTGCTGGTGAAAGCCAAACATGGGGATCGTAGTCGTGATGGTGACCCTCACCGCCATGATCATGCCCTTCCTCTTCTTCCTCACCACCTGGCAAGAGGAGCATATCACCTGTCGCCTTGATAGTTTTCACCTTTTTCTTATCCAAGGATTCTAGCAATTTTGGAACCCAAGTTTCCATATTTTCATTTTCATAGACAAAGGTATCTGCATCTTGGATTTTAGCAACTGCCTTGGCAGACGGTTCATACTCATGGGGTTCTGTACCAGCACCGATTAGAAGTTCTACATTAGCAGTATCTCCTGCGACTTGCTTGGTAAATTCGTAGACAGGGTAAAAGGTTGTCACGATATTGAGTTTCCCATCTGCCTGTTTTTGATTGGAACAAGCCACTAAAAACAGGGCACATAGACTAGCTAGTAGTAAGCTCAGTTTTTTCATTTCATTCTCCTATTTGATAAAACGTTTCAGTAGACTGACTAACAAAAAGACAGCTACAAAGATAATGGTGATACTAGCGCTGGCAGGTGTTTCTGCATAGTAGGAAATATAGAGACCTGCCACCATTCCCAAAAAGCCAATAGCGCTGGCTAGTAACATAACGGATTTGAAGTTTTTCCCCAGACGAAGGGCAATGCTAGCTGGCAAGACCATAATGGTCGACACCAAAAGGGCTCCTGCAGCTGGAATCATAAGGGCAATGGCCACCCCTGTCACCATGTTAAAGAGGATAGACATGGTACGAACTGGCAAGCCATCCACAAAGGCCGTGTCCTCATCAAAAGTCAGGATATACATTGGTCGCAAGAACAAGAAAGTCAAGAGCAAAACGACCGCCGCAATGGCAAAGAGGAATATCACCTGCTCCTGGCTAATAGTCACAATAGACCCAAAGAGATATTGGTCCAAACTCATGGAGCTCGAACTTTTGCCCTTACTCATCACGATAAGAGACACTGCAAGCCCTGTAGACATGAGGATGGCAGTTCCGATTTCCATAAAGTTCTTATAGACTGTCCGGAGATACTCTAGAAAGACCGCTGCGATCAAGACAATAGCAATGGTTGAAATGGTTGGAGAAATCCCCAAAACCAGACCAAAGGCTACTCCTGACAGAGAAACGTGACTGAGGGTATCACTCATGAGACTCTGACGACGTAAGATAAGGAAGGTCCCAAGCACTGGAGAAAAGAGACTCATGGCAATGACCGCCAAGAAGGCACGCTGCATAAAGTCATAAGATAACAAACTAAGCATGTTCCACCTCCTGGTCGCTTTCGTGAACGTTGAAACAACGCCATGGCGAATCTTGGTTACGGACTAGATGGATATTGCGATCTGCGTAGTCCTTGACTTCCTCAGGGTCATGGGTAATCATCAAAACAGCCTTGCCATGATGATGAGCACTGTGGTGCATGAGTTCGTAAAATTCATTTTTGCTTCCAGCATCCATCCCTGTTGTCGGCTCATCCAAGACAAAGATATCTGGGTCAGAAGCAAACATCCTTGCAATAACTGCTCGTTGCTTTTGCCCACCAGAGAGGGAGCCAATTCGTTTGTCACGGTGTTCCCACATACCAACTGAGTCTAGACTGGCCTTGATATGTTCCTCATCATGAGCATTCAAGCGACGGAACCAGCCCTTTCGCGGATAGCGACCCGACTTGACAAATTCATAAACCGTACTTGGAAAGCCAGCATTAAAACTAGCTATCTGCTGGGGAAGATAGGCTATCCTAAGTTTTTTCCCATGAGTATTTGTCTTTGAGATGGTTACCTTGCCAAATCTTGGCTGCAAGATGCCTAGGCTCGCCTTAATCAGCGTCGTCTTGGCAGCTCCATTTTCACCAGTCAGGGTGACAAACTCCCCACTATCAACACTATAGTTGATGTGCTCGAGGACAGGTTCCTTGTCATAATAGAAAGACAAGTCCTCTACTGTAATATACCGCATTATTTGATTTCTCCTACTAAAGCAGTTAAAAACCGCTGGATAACTTCTTGTTCATTTGGAGTAAACTGACTTGCCACTTGTTCATAGGCTAAGAGCGTGTGTTCATGATGATGGTGGTGTTCCTCTGCCACTGGTCGAGCCAGCTCTGTCAGTTGATAAAAGATCACACGCGCATCTTTGGGATCTCTGGATGTCTCTAACATACCCTCTTTGACCAAAGATTTGATAGCCTTGGTCACTGCCGCCTGACTGACATTAAGGCGACGGGCCAACTCCGAGTTGGTTAGGGATTCTTCTGACAAGAGCATGAGGATGTGTTCCTGAGTATTGGTCAAGGCAACGTCACTCGTGCAATGCCCGATTAGAATTTCATGCTGGTTCTCAGATCTCAAGATCACCTCGTTTAAAAAGTTATCGATTTCCTGCGCAAGCTGTCTCATGTGTTACTCCTTCCCTAGCTATCTTTTTCGTAAAAAAACATAGATAGCCACCGATTCTTTACTGGTTAATTATATCATAAACCAAAAAAGAGTCAAGGGAAAAAGGCGTAAAAACGTTTCCCTAGACTCTTCTAGATATGAAATTTAACCTATTTTTGCTTTGGTTTTCGGCTCGATAAGATACCTGCCAGACCAGCTACCATTCCCATCAAGAGCAAGAAGATGGATTGTTCACTTCCTGTATTTGGGAGAGCTTTTTCTGAGACAACCGCCTTCTTGCTAAATTGACCTGCCACCTCATAAGTCAATGGCACATTTGTAGTCGCATCGTTAGCAGCCGCATTCGTTTGAGGCGTTTCTACTGGTAGACTAAAGTTTTTAGAATCCACAGAAATCGTCCGTGAGTTCGGATTAATCTTTTCATACTGGGTCAAATCAGCGGTTTTCAGATACTCTTCAAAGGCAGCATCCATAGAAGGACCTTCTTCTCGCGCACCACCTAACATCGTGTAGCCATCACCACCTGCAGCTAAGAAATCATTAGTTGCAAGGTAGTAAGTTTTTGCGAGGTCCAGAAGATCATAACGACCAGTCGTGCGGTTTTTGACCTGGATGGCCAAGACACGTTTACCTGATGGTAGGTTGGTATCATAGTAGACCTTCACACCTGAAACTTGCAAGAAGCCACCACTTGGTTCTAGCAATGGTTGTCCGTTCTCATCCAAGACCTTCTTGCCATCCTTATCGACCTGCAAGATAGATCCGAGTGATTTTTCAAACATATCCAAGACTTGTTGCCCCGTCACTTGGATTTGTGAGATGGTATTTCCAAAAGGAAGAACGGCAATGACATTTCCTTTAGTGATTGGTTTGCCTTTTGCAATAGTTTCACGCAAGCCACCACCATTTGTCACAGCGATGTCAGTCGGATGGCTAAATCCTGTCTGTCCATACTGATAGAGAGAGTCTGCCACGACGTTTCCGAGGTTGGTTTCACGAACTCGAACATTTTCACGATCACCGTTTAGTTCTACAGGGCTGTTTGAAACAATCTCAACTGCATTTTCAGCATCGTATTTTTGTTTAATGTCTTTGACTAGTTTTTCAACTGTTGGATTGGCTGGTAATTTTTTAGCATCAGCAGCCGAAATCTGAGTTGGATTGCCCAAAAGCTGACGTGATTTGTAGGTGATTTTCCCTACATTATGAAGGTAGCTTCCTGTTTGGTTATAGGTAACATTGTCTCCATAAGTCGTTGATTCTACTGTATGAGAGTGACCGTCGATTACTGTTACGCGTTTCCCTTTCAAACGAGGATTTTTAGACAAGGCTTCTGCCAAGGTTGAACCACGCCATTCGACTGGGGTTGTGGTATCCACACCCAAGTGAGCGAGCACAACATAGTGTTTGTAGTCCTTACCTTCTGCACGCGCCTTGGCTTGAACTTCTTCGATGACCTTATTGACTTCAGAGATTGGATCTGTAAAAGTTACCCCTTTAATGTTTTTAGGGTGGGTTTTTGTAGCAGTTTCAGGTGTTGTCACACCGATTACAACAAATTCATCACCTTCCACAGTCTTATCTTTATCAACGATTGTAGAAGCTTCAAAAAGACGAGCTCCATTGACATAGGTATTCGAGCTAAGTAATGGGAATTTCAAGATTTCCTTGTATTTCTTAGCTTCGTCCAAACCAAAGTCAAACTCATGGTTTCCTACTGCCATGGCATCATACTGCATCTGATTGAGAATTTCAGCACGCGCTTCACCCTTCGTAGAGTTAGAAATCGGCAAACCTTGGAAAGCGTCTCCCGCATCAACAACCAGAGTATTTTGATTTGATTTTGCACGCTCCTGCTCAATGACAGTCGCTAACTTGGCATCTCCAATTACTCCCTTTTCTTCTACAATACGACCATGGACATCATTGGTGTGTAAGATAACGGTGTCCTTTTCTTCGCTTTTAGTAGATTCAGCAGGAGCTGACGGAGCTTCTGCAGGTGCAACCGCTTCTGAAGTTGCCGAAGTTTCCGGTACTGCAGGGCTCTCAACAGGAGCTGGGGTCGCCGACGTAGCAGGAGTCGCTACGACAGCTGAACTTTCTGCAGAAGTTGTTGCTTCTTCAGCGTATACTTGTCCAGCTAAGAAGGCTGGAGCTAACAGGGCTGTCGATAAGACAGGTAACAAAGAACGTTTGTTCATTTTAAAATCCCTTTCTTTTCTTTTTCTCTTTTATATTATACGCTATTTCTAAAAATTTTGAAACTTTTGACCTATTTGTATCTTAAATATTCGCCATTTAAACAAAAAAGCTTGGGTTTAAATCCCAAACTTTTAACTCATTTTATTGGAAATCTTTGATGCTCCCATCATAGGTCGCCCAGTCCTTGCTAAAGAAGCGGTCATTCAACTTGTAGTCTGGAGCTGGAGTCGGATCCGTCAAGAAGGGATTGACAACCTTATCAAAAGCCAGCCAACCTAACCATCCTAGATGAATGGTGTCCTTAACAAAATAAGGATCCCCTCCATTTTTTGAAAAATCAGCAATATTGGTAAAACCCTGACTCTCTAATTGGTAACGAATTTTCTCCACTGCATGTTGGTACATTTCCTCGCTGAGCCCTGTGTACTCCATCCACTTCTTGTTAACCGGCTGAATGACAAAGAGCACATTGACATTCGACTTAGCAAATTGATTGAGGACCAGCTGCAAATCATTGTACTCAGAGGACTTGAGGAAGTTGTAATTTTTTTGATATCCTTCCCATTTTTTTAAATCCTTTTGAATCTCTCTCGTATAGAAATGATTTTCCATCCCCATATCGTTATTGGTCGTATTTGCTTCTGCGTCCTTACGAACAATTTTTTCTAACTCATCATAAGAAAATTGATCCGGAAGATCTTTTAAATAGTTCTCCACGTGTTCCTTGTACTTGAGTTGTCCTCGAATGGAGAATTGTCCAAAGAGAGCGGATTGTTTTTCATTGAATCGCGCAAAAATATCAATAGCAACCTGATCAACATCTGATAATTCTTCACCCTTTGACAGTTTTTGAACAATGCTTTTTAATGCAACATTAGGATTCTGCTTTAACAATCGAATAGCCGCATGCTTTGCAGCAATGTCACCAGATTGATTTCCCAAAAAAGCTGTCAATTGGTCACTGTTAAAAAATCTCTGAAACGCTGCAGGTTCATAATCTGTCTCCGTAAACCACTGAGGCGAAATCACAAATACAGCCTGCTTATTCTCTATTTCTGGCAAAATTTGCTGTAGACCAAAATATTGATTTAGAGAGGCTGCTCCTGCTTGACCTAGAAAGTAAGGACGATAGGGACGATGATATTTTTCCGCTAAAACAGCTGGATGGACACTATCAAATCGAATCCATTCACTGGACCCTAGAAAAGGAATAAAACGCATATTTGGATCCGTAAGAGCCCTTACTTTTTGGCTTCTCTCTTTAAAACTCTCTGCACTAACAGAAGCCGCCGAGTATTTTTCCTCCGTCAGATTGTGGCTTGTTGTACCTGGATAAAAAAAGATGAGTAGAAGAACCAAAAATCCAGCAATGAAGATAGGCCCGAAGATCAGCCACAAGCGTTTAAGCATTCTTCAACTCCGTAATACCTTCTACGATTTTATTAGCCGTATTCCAGTCATCACGACCGAACTCCGTCACTGGAACACGAATGTCAAAACGGTTTTCAATCTCAACAATCAATTCAACCGTTCCCATGCTATCCAAGACACCGGCATCAAAAAGATCCTCATCCATCATGTCAGAAACATCTTCCATAAACAACTCATCAATAATTTCAATAACTTCTGATTTGATATCCATTTTTTATATCCTTTTATTTTTTAAACCATAAATCATTCAAAAATCCAGAAAAGATTAAGAATGAAACCATCACGACATGGAAGGTGACAACCATGCCAAGCAACTGAATCCAGCGATTCTCAGGTAAGGAAGCCTTTCCAGCTTTTTTCCGTTCTTTATTGAGTGCTTTTTTCTTACGAACCCAAGCGTCATTGATGACCAGCCCAATCCCATGAAAAAGTCCATAGGCTATGTAGTACCAGGTCACACCATGCCAAAATCCCATAATCAGCATATTGAGAATATAGGCTACACTTGAGGTCACATTGCGATTTTTAAAGACCTTCTTTCTGGTCAACACCATGACCATCCGCATAAAGACAAAGTCACGGAACCAGAAAGACAGACTCATGTGCCAGCGATTCCAAAACTCTTTTAAATCCCTTGACAAAAAGGGCTTGTTAAAGTTGATAGGACTATGAATACCCATCAAGTTTGAAATAGCTAAGGCAAACATAGAGTAGCCCGCAAAGTCAAAGAAGAGCTCCAGACCAAAGGTGTACATGACCGCTAAAGCGTAGAGGTTAAAGAAACCACCTGTCTGCAAGGCCAAATTTTTCAGCGGAGGCAATAATGTCTCTCCTAAAATGTGAGCCAAGATAAACTTGTAGAGGAAGCCAAGCATGATATATTTGACAGTCTCTTCTAGCATATCCATCAGCTCATCCCGCTCAGGAATGGTCTCGTAATTTTCATTGAAGCGTTTGAAACGATCAATGGGACCACTTGAGAAAGTCGGCATAAAGAGAAGAAAACGTAAGAATTGCCAAATCGTTAAATCTTTGATGACACCGTCTCTCAACTCAACGATAACCCCAACTGCACGAAAGGTCAAGTAAGAAATCCCTAAAAATCCAAACAAAGATTGAGGTCCATGAATAGCAGGAGATACTTTCACAAAGACGATTGGCAATAGGGATAGGAAGCTAACCAGGTAAAATATCCATTTACTATCCCGTTGTTTCCTGTACCTTTTGTAGAAAGATACAAGCAGCACTTGCCAGATAACATAAAGGATCAAAGCGCTTATTTGATTCGTCTTTCCACCGACCAACATGGTGACGATAAAGAAGAGACTAACGAGCACCTCGTACAAGGCAAAACGTTTCTTGAAAAAAAGACCAATAAAGATAGGTAAAGTTGCAACAATTACGTATAAAAAGTACTGAAGATCACCATAAGGTTCCAAATGAGGTAGCTGTTTATAAAGCTCCATCATCTACTGTTTACCTCGTTAATCAAGCCCTTGATATCAATTTTACCATTAGGCGTTAGTGGTAAACTGTCTCGATAAAGAAACTTAGAAGGCATCATATAGGACATCATGATATCTGCTAGGTCTTCTTTAATAGCTTTGGTAATATCGATATCACGCTCAAACTGCTGACGGACACCGTCCTTTAGGATGACATAGGCCAGTAGATTTTGTACCTTGTGGTCCTTGTTATAACGTGGGACAGCAACAGCCGACTCGATAAAGCGAGACTTGTTGAGGTTTTGAGAGACATCTTCCAGCTCAATGCGATAACCATTAAACTTAATCTGGAAATCCATGCGTCCACCATAGAGAAGCAATCCCTCATCTGTCATGGTTCCTACATCCCCTGTGTGGTAGGCTGGAAGACCTTCGAACTCAAAGAAAGCTTCTGCCGTTTTTTCAGGATTATTCATATAGCCTTTTGAAACAGCTGGCCCTGAAACAATGATTTCTCCCTGTTCACCATTTGGAACTTTCTTACCTTCCTCATCAATGATAAAGGTCGGAGAATCGGCCTTGGTATAGCCGATTGGCAGGCGTTTGAGAGTCGTCAACATCTCATCAGTGACGGCAACTGCTGACAAAGCTACTGTCGCTTCTGTTGGACCATAGGCATTGATAATACGAGCATCTGGGAATCGCTCGCGCAGTTTTTGAGCAGTTTTGACCGTCAATTCTTCACCATCAAAGTAGAAATGCGTGATTCCTGGCATTTTCTCACTATTAAAGTCTTCTGACAACATGGCCATATCTGCAAAGGACGGCGTTGAGGTCCAGATAGCAATTGGCAAGGAAAAAATTGTCGCAAAGAGTTTTTTGAAGTCCTGAGTAATGGCTGAAGGAAGAGCGAAAAGCGTACCACCCAGTGCTAAGGTTGGCGCCCAGTACATGACAGATAGGTCAAAAGAATAAGGGGGCTGAGCCAGCATTTGTGGACGACTTGGCGTCGCAAATTCCTTATCTGTAATCATCCAGTTGGTAAAGCTGAGGAGATTATCATGGGAGATCTGCACTCCCTTAGGCTTACCAGTCGTGCCAGAAGTAAAGATGATGTAGTAGTTGTCATCTCCCTTGACTGGATGGGTCATCTCGTAGCTAGAAGCTTGAGCAAAAGCTTCATGGACTTGCTCTAAATTCAGCATCGGTGTGCTAGTTTGCTCTAATGGAAAATCTGAGATGGCAATAATCAAACTTGGTTCTGCAACTTCTACGATAGCAGAAACTCGTTCCAAGGCCGAATGGCTATCAATTGGAATATAGGCATGTCCCGACTTAGTCAGCGCAACAAAGGTAGACAGCATCTCATATTCCTGTCCGCCAAAAACGACGACTGGAGATTTCTCAGGTAAGCCTAGTTGATCGATGGTTGCAGCCAAACTATCCGAATCAGCCTTCAGATCACCATAAGTATGTTCTTGGCCTAAAACATTGTAGACAGGATATGTTGGTTGCGTTTGAGCAAAGTGCTCAATCGTTTCAATCATATCTTTTATCGGTTTATTAGACACTGTTCCTCTTCTCCTTTAAACTAGAACTCATTATAAATAAAGGTGCCTTGGCTCTGACCAAGGTAACTAAAAAAATAAAGCAAACCAAGTAAGATTACAAAATATAGAGCCGTCCGGCCTAAGAATACATGTAAATTTCGTTGTTTTTTCATAAGCTATCCATTAATATATTGTTTCTATTAACTATCAGTATGTATTGTTAGCATCTTATCTTCCTAACATTTTACCACTTTATCAACCTTTTTTTCAACTGTTTACCATAACTTAAAAATTGATTTTAGCTTATTTTAAGATAAGTTAAAATATTAATGTTTTGCCCATCAAAAAAGAGCCTGAGATTTTCATCTCAAACTCTGTTGCCAATAACTCTTTTATCTTAGAAAAGTGAAAATACGAGAACTGCTAGGGCCGCACCAACAATAGGTCCTACAACAGGAATCCAAGCATAAGACCAGTCCCCGTCTCCCTTGTTTGGAATTGGCAAGATGCTGTGCATGATACGAGGTCCAAGGTCACGAGCTGGGTTCAAGGCATAACCCGTTGTCCCACCTAGTGAAAGACCGATACCGACAATCAACGTTCCCACTGCAAAGGTCCCTAAACCGGCTTGAAGGTCATAGAGTCCCAAGGCAAAGATTGTCAAGAGCAAAACAAAGGTACCAAGGATTTCGCTAACCAAGTTGGATACTGTGTTCTTGATTGCTGGTCCAGTACTGAAAGTTGCTAGGATATTGCCTGCATTTTCTTCTGCCTCATAATGCGGTTTGAATTGCAACCAAACCAAAATCTGAGCCACCATCGCTCCTGCGAATTGGGCTAGGATATAAGGGAAAACAGAACCCCAAGAGAGCGTTCCTTTTAAGGCCATAGCAAACGTCACAGCTGGATTTAGGTGGGCTGGACTGAGCGTGCCAGATACAAAGGCCGCAACGGCTACAGCAATTCCCCATCCCATAGTAATCACAATCCATCCTGAATTGTTGCTCTTAGTTTTGGGAAGAACCACACCTGCAACAACACCATTTCCTAGGAGAATCAGGATTAAGGTCCCCAAAAATTCTCCAAATAATTCTTTCATCATATCTTTGTCTCCATTTAAAAGAAGGGACGGGGCGACAAGGAATGCTGCCCTCCCTCTCTTCTAGTTTTTCTTAATTTTTTAGTTCTGCTAGATCGTTTTGAGCAAGAGCTGCTTTGACATCCGCACGGTAGGCTGCTTTTTCTTCTTCGGTCCAATCATAGAATCGTCCCATTTCATCCAGAACTGGCTCAACGATGCTATCTAAACTATCACGCATAAAGAGCATGTGGTTGGTACGACGAAGAAGAAAGTCAACTGGGCTCAGAGCCAACTCATTGCGCATTGCATAGTGAAGTGACAAAGTGTCTGCCAAGCTGAGTCCTGGCGCTTGTTCCAAGCTGTGAGCAAGGGCAAAGACTTTCGGTGCATTTGAACCGTAAAGATTTGCAAGATAGTGGGCTTCCTTGCTATCCAAACCACGTGAAACTCCAAGTTGAGCAAAGGCTTCGATTTCTGAGTCCACATTTGCTGGGTTCAATTCTCCACCTGAAACAGGATAAGTCTTCGAGTTAATGAGTTTAAAGCTGCGGTCAAATTCGGCTTTGAGGATATCGACTACGCGCTCCATAGCTCCTTCAGCCATCTTACGGTAGTCTGTGATTTTACCACCAGCAAGGGTCAAGAGGCCATTATCATCACGGTCCAAGCTCGAACCACGAGAAACTGCAGATGGATCCAAATGTTTCTCAGATGTGCTGCTTTCAAGCTTGCTGACAGCAGATTCAACATCTTCACGCGTTTTTTCTTTCGATAAATAAGCTTCGACAGTTGCAATCAAGCTATTGAAGCTTTCATCACTAATGGTTCCGTTATTTCCGCCATTGTAGTCAGAAGCGCTATTGCCTGCAATCAATGGACGAAGACCAGCCCAGCTGCTTTCGATATCGTCAATTGTGATATTTGCTTCTGGGAAACGGTTGTTGACAATGCCAAGTAGGTAATCTACATCTTCCTGCGTCACTTTTGGATGTTCCAAATCGCCTGTGTAGTCTGTATCCGTTGTACCAAAGTAAGTCTTGTTTTCACGTGGAAGAACAAAGACCATACGCCCGTCTCCCAAACCTGTGTCAAAGTAAACCGGCTGTGAAACCTTGATCTTGCTTGAATCCACTACCAAGTGAACTCCCTTAGTTGGACGCATTTGTGAGAATTGTGTTCCCTGATTGGACAAATTACGTACCTTGTCGCTCCAAGGACCTGTCGTGTTGATAACCAGACGAGCCTTGATTTCAAAGACTTGGTCTATCAACAAATCACGAGCTACAACACCTGTAATCTTGCCACTTTCGTCAAAGAGGAAGCTTTCTGCCTTAACATGGTTGGCAATGAGAGCACCGTCTTGGTTGGCACGTTTGATGTTTTCAATCACGAGACGCGCATCGTTATTACGGAAGTCAAGATAAACCCCACCTCCTACCAAGCCTTCTTTCTTCAAGTTTGGCTGGCGTTCCAAGACTTGATCCTTGCTCAAGACCTTGTTAGCAGCTGGTGTATTGCTAACACCTGCCAAAAGGTCGTACAAGTCCATGGCTACTTTGAGACGGAAAAGGCTAAAGGTCGCTCCATCCTCATCGTAAACTGGCAAGAGCATTGGATCTGGTTTTGGAATGTGTGGAGCGATTTGTTGAACCACTGCACGTTCAGAAACAGTATCTGAGACTACTTCCACGTCAAATTGTTTGAGGTAACGCAGACCTCCGTGGACCAATTTTGTTGAACGGCTAGATGTTCCTTCTGCGAAGTCCTGCATTTCAATCAAACCAGTATCAAGACCACTGGCTGCCGCCTGCAAGGCTACCCCAGCACCGGTAATCCCACCACCAATAATCAAGAGATCCAAGGTGCGTTCCTGCATTTTTTTAATTGACAATTCACGTGTTTTCTTTGAAAATTCCATATTTACACACTTTCTAACTGAGTCACTTTATTCTTTCAGTATTAGTCATCGATTTCCGCAAAGACTTGCGTTGCTTTCACAGCCTTCTTCCAGCCCTTGTAGAGTTGTTCCTTGCGCGATTCGTTCATGGATGGCTCAAAGAGTTCTCCTGTCTCGTTCAAGAGTTTCAACTCGTCCAAATCCTTCCAGTAACCCACTGCCAAACCAGCTAGGAAGGCTGCACCGAGGGCAGTTGTTTCCAAGTTTTTAGCGCGTGCGATATCAATTCCCAAGATGTCAGCTTGGAACTGCATGAGGAAGTTGTTCATGGCTGCACCACCATCCACCTTCAAGACCTGGATAGCTGTCTGAGCATCCACTTGCATGGTGTCAATGATGTCACGTACTTGATAAGCGATAGACTGCAAGGTTGCCTTGATAAAGTCTTCTTTGCTTGTTCCACGAGTTAAGCCAAAGACCGAACCACGAGCATTTTGATTCCAGTATGGAGCCCCTAGACCTGTAAAGGCAGGTACGACATAAACTTCGTCATTGTTGTGAGAATTGAGAGCATATTTTTCAGACTCTGGTGAATTTTCAACCATGCGAAGTCCATCACGAAGCCACTGAATAGCACTTCCTGCAATAAAGATAGAACCTTCCAAGGCATAGTAAACCTTGCCGTTGATTCCGTAACCAATCGTTGTCAAAAGGTTGTTTTCAGACAACTGCATCTCTTCACCAGTGTTCATGATGATGAAAGAACCTGTTCCATAAGTATTCTTGACCATACCAGGTTCAAAGGCCAACTGACCGAAGAGGGCTGCCTGTTGGTCCCCAGCCATACCTGAAATTGGCACTTCTCCACCGTAGAAATGGAATGGAGCAGTCTTGCCGTAGATTTCAGAGTTAGAACGAACTTCTGGAAGCATAGCCTTAGGAATATTGAGGATTTCTAAAATCTCATCATCCCATTTAAGATCCTTGATGTTATAGAGCATGGTACGAGCTGCATTGGAGTAGTCGGTCACGTGAGCCGCACCGTCAGTCAATTTCCAAACCAACCAAGTATCGATAGTACCAAAGAGCAATTCTCCTTTTTCTGCTCGCTCTTGAGCGCCTTCTACATGGTCCAAAATCCAACGAACCTTGGTAGCAGAGAAGTAAGCATCGATGATTAAACCAGTCTTTTCATGGAATTTTTCCACATAACCTTGGCTTTTTAGTTGTTCAGCCAGAGGTGCTGTCTGACGTGATTGCCAAACGATAGCGTTGTAGATAGGAAGTCCTGTTTTCTTATCCCAGACGACAGTTGTTTCACGCTGGTTGGTAATCCCGATTGCTTCGATTTGACTTGGTTTCACACCACTTTCGATGAAAGCACCCGCGATAACTGACTGAACAGAATTCCAAATTTCATTGGCATTGTGCTCAACCCAACCTGCTTGAGGGAAAATCTGAGTGAACTCTTTTTGACTAGAGCTGACCTTTTCTCCTTTTTTGTTAAAAATGATGGCACGAGAACTGGTCGTTCCTTGGTCAATAGCCATGATGTATTTTTCTTGTGACATGTGCTGTCCTCCTGATAAAATCTTGAGGGGGTCCCTCTTTACAGTAACTAGTATACAAAATAAAGCGCTTTCTTGTTTATCAATTTTTTTAAAATTTTAAAAAAATGTGAGGAGATTGTGCGAATTTCACAAAAAAGACCTGAAAATTCAGGCCTTTTAGGCAAAGAGCATCTGACGAATCTTCGCCAAATCCTCTATATCCAAATCATTTTTTAAATAATAAACCGGAGTCTGTTCTTTCTTATGAATCGGGTTGTTGGTAATCAACAAATCATAATGTCGACTGGGCTCATAGGCTTCAATAGTAATGAAACGATTGTATTCCAAATACCGTTTCAAAAGGGCAGCCATCCTAGAAAAGACAAGGAAACCAGATGTCAAATCCAGACCAATCCTCATATGTTGACCACCATTTTCAGCCATATACTCTATCAACTGGAGCCATTCCCAGAGAATTTTCTTATCCAAATCCGTCCCCTGATGAAAGGCTGGCAAGATATGAAAAATTCTCTCTGCAGTCCCTCTAAAATCATGTTCCATCAGCAAATAGGGATGGTGATTCTCTGTCTGGTATCTGTACTGATCTTGCAAGATATAGCCCTTGTATAGATAAATTTGACCACAAAGCTGACTGAGTTCATAGGTGACATGGTCCTCTGTGTAGTCCCCCAGTAACTCCTCTTTCTTCATCTCTTGAATCAATTGCGTCAGCAAATCGGCTAATTGCCCTCCAAAACCAAGGATATACTCCATAGTATGAAGGGGCAAGATACGATGGGAAAGGAGAAATGAAAAGAATACCATCATCTCACCGTCCTCAGTTCCTAGAGGGATATGTTGCCCAGCAAAAAAGGACGGAGCCTTTCTCAGCAAACGAAGGTAGAAAATATTGTCAAAATACCCTCGCATTTTTTCTTCTATGACTTGAAACTGACAAGCATTGACCCGAAGGCGCTGTTGACTGATATGAGCCCAGAGAACCAAGTCCAGTTTCTGACCTGAAGACAAACTAGCACCGCAGATTTCTTCTAAGCTGGCAATCTCCTGCTTTCTCTCTGGCTTCTGCATGTGTCCTTCCCACTCCTGACTGGACCAAACCTTGCGGAAAAGACAGAAATAGAAATAGCGAATCTGATGCTCCGGACCTCGCCAACGGCCATTTTGGATGGATAAGTCAAACTCTGACAAAATCTGATTTAGACTAGCTAAGTGGCGACCAAGCGTGGCCTCGCTAATCATCAATTCTTGAGCCAACTGATGAGCTAGAAACTGTTGGTGATAGAGAAGGTAAACCAAAATTTGGTACTTAATGGCATTGTCTAGAAACAAGCTCCGAATCTCTCTTCCCTTGGTAGCTGCACCAATCGACAAGCGCAGATTTTCATCTTCCAAGTGGATGGTCAGCTCTAAACCTCTTTCCAAGGCATTTTCGTTAATCAGAGAAATGTACTTGGTTAAGGTCGCCTTTGAAAAACCTGTTTCTTCCATGGCTTTCTTGACTGTTGTCTGCGAATCTTGTAATAGAAAGGAAAGGACTAAAAATTGACCATATTCGGCTTTTTCCATCAAATCACCTAAATACATTTGTTACCCCTTTCATTTTCTCCTTCAAGGATAGCATAAATCTTTCAAATGCTGAAATAATCTGTTTCGCATTTTATTTTAAGGCTGATTTCCTCGTCATTATTCCACAGAAACAGCAAACACACGACTCCCCCCTTTGGGCATTTTTATGCTAAAATAGTAGCTATGGATAAAATTATTAAAACTATATCAGAAAGCGGAGCCTTTCGTGCTTTTGTCCTTGATAGCACGGAAACCGTCCGCACTGCTCAAGAAAAACATCAAACTCAAGCCAGTTCAACTGTTGCACTTGGTCGTACTCTTATCGCTAGCCAGATTCTCGCAGCCAATGAAAAAGGAAATACCAAGCTAACGGTTAAAGTTCTTGGAACAAGCTCTCTCGGTGCCATCATCACGGTTGCAGATACCAAGGGAAACGTCAAAGGCTACGTTCAAAATCCAGGTGTTGACATCAAAAAGACTGCAACGGGTGAAGTCCTTGTTGGACCTTTTGTTGGAAACGGTCAATTCCTCGTTATCACAGACTATGGTACTGGAAATCCCTACAACTCCATGACTCCCCTCATCTCTGGGGAAATCGGTGAAGACTTAGCCTACTACCTGACTGAAAGCCAACAAACCCCTTCAGCAGTCGGGCTCAATGTTCTTTTGGATAAAGACGACAAGGTCGAAGTTGCCGGAGGTTTTCTTCTCCAAGTGTTGCCAGGGGCCAAGGAAGAAGAGATTGCCCGCTTTGAGAAACGCATCCAAGAAATGCCAGCCATCTCAACTCTTCTAGAAAGCGATGACCATATCGAAGCCCTCCTCAAGGCTATCTATGGTGACGAATCCTACAAACGTCTATCTGAAGAAGAAATTCGTTTCCAATGTGACTGCAGCAAAGACCGTTTTATGAACGCTCTTGCCAGCCTTCCAAATTCAGACCTTGAGGAAATGAAAGAGGAAGACCATGGGGCAGAAATCACTTGTCAATTCTGCCAAACAACTTATAACTTTGATGAAAACGACCTGGAGGAACTCATTCGTGACAAATCTTAATACACCTTTTATGATTGGCAATGTTGAGATTCCCAATCGTACCGTTTTAGCGCCCATGGCAGGAGTTACCAACTCAGCCTTTCGTACTATCGCAAAAGAGCTCGGTGCAGGACTTGTTGTCATGGAAATGGTCTCTGACAAGGGAATCCAATACAACAATGAAAAAACTCTTCATATGCTTCATATCGATGAAGGCGAAAACCCAGTCTCTATCCAACTTTTTGGTAGCGATGAAGACAGCCTCGCACGCGCAGCAGAATTCATACAAGAAAACACCAAGACCGATATCGTCGATATCAACATGGGCTGCCCAGTTAACAAAATCGTGAAGAATGAAGCTGGTGCTATGTGGCTCAAGGATCCAGACAAGATCTACTCTATCATCAACAAGGTCCAATCAGTCCTTGATATCCCCCTCACCGTCAAAATGCGTACAGGCTGGTCTGATCCATCCTTAGCCGTGGAGAATGCCCTCGCAGCTGAGGCTGCAGGTGTCTCTGCCCTCGCTATGCACGGCCGTACCCGCGAACAAATGTATACTGGTCACGCTGACCTTGAAACCTTGCACGACGTAGCCCAAGCCCTGACAAAGATTCCATTTATCGCCAACGGTGACATCCGTACGATCCAAGAAGCCAAACAGCGTATCGAAGAAGTCGGGGCTGACGCTGTTATGATTGGTCGAGCAGCCATGGGAAATCCCTACCTCTTTAATCAAATCAATCACTACTTTGAAACTGGAGAAATCCTTCCTGATTTGACCTTCGAAGACAAGATGAAAATTGCCTACGAACATTTGAAACGCTTGATTAACCTTAAGGGAGAAAACGTTGCCGTTCGTGAATTCCGTGGACTGGCTCCTCACTACCTTCGAGGCACATCTGGTGCTGCCAAACTTCGTGGAGCCATTTCCCAAGCTAGCACTCTAGCAGAGATTGAAGCCCTCTTGCAATTAGACAAAGCATAATAGAAAAAACCGTAACTCGCTTGGAGTTTACGGTTTTTTAGATCCTAGGAAAACCTAGATACTATTATTGAATCAAGGCAACGCTTGAAACTTTACCATCCGCACCTGTTGTAATTTGGATGATTTTTCCTCCACCGATTTTGGCATTATACTTACCATCATCAAGGGTGTAAGAGTAGCCTCTGATAGAATAGTTTTCTTTCTTTCCATCTGCAGTTTCTACTGTAAATTGACCCCCTGATGAAACCGTAATAGTTTCGCCATTTGCTCCCTTCCAGTTGCCTGCAGCTGCTGAGAAATCACCATCGACCATGGTTAAAACACCCTTGTAGCGTCTGTTGTGTTCTGCTTGCTTGTCTTGAAGTTGGCGGTCAGTTGTTGGATCATAGCCTGACTGGTTAGACTGGGCTTGAGAACCTTGCTGAGTTGAAGGTGACTGAGATGGGACTTGTTGACTAGGAGCTGCTTGTTCTTGTCTTGATTCAGGTGCTGGTTTCGCTTGTGACTGATCTGCCGTTGTAGAAGACTGACCAGAAGATGCCTGAGCCTTTTCAGATGAAGCTGAGCTTGAAGATTTTTGTGTCTTGCTTTCTTTGCTAGAAGAAGCTGCTTTAGAACTTGATGATTGACTTGTCTTGGCAGAGCTGCTGGTTTGAGTGGTTTCGTTTTTATTTCCACAAGCTCCTAGTAGCAAGGTAGAAGCCAATACAGTCGCTGCCATCAATTTGATATAGGTTTTCTTTTTCATTTTTCTACTCCTTTGTAACATTTTTGAAATGTTAAGAAATCTTTTTGTAATATAATTGTAACATTGAGCTTTGAATCTGTCAACTAGTTTGAGAAACTATTTTAAAAAAATTTCTCTCTACTATTTCTATTCGTAATTGAAACGAAAAAATAGAAAATTTCTTAGATTAGAGTCCTATTTTTTGCACCGCTCTTGTGTAATCGCTTGTATTATGTTAGACAAAGGAATATAATAACATTGAAATAGAATATAGGAGGTATGCTCTTATGCTAAATAAGTATTACAAGTATCTTCCTTGGTTGATTTTGGGAGCTATTGGCTCTTATCAATCAGCCACTTACTATGCGCGAACTGCATTTGATGTCTTCTATCTGACTGCAATCTTTATGATTGTCTACATCGCCTTGTTATTTTTGCATGAGAACTATCTCAAGTATCGATACAAAGACTTCTTTACTCACATATTGAGTAATCCTAAGAAAGATAGCAATCCCTAATACAGTCGCAATAGAAAGCCATCTCATGATGGTAGATAAAGAGGTCGGGAACTTTTCCCGACCTCGTTTTTTATTTCAATCGATAGGTTTTTCTTGGTTTCTTTTTAGGCACTCTTTTGAGTCCGACTTCTTCTACATATTCGCCGTATTTTACGAGAAAGTTATTGCTGACGATTGGGCGACCTGGGTTGATGAGATTGACCAATTCAGTTCCTTCGTAGACAGTGAACTCCTCCTCCAGCAGATAGAGAAAGGTTGGGTTCCAGTCGAGACGGCCTTGTATTCGTTTGATGGACTCTTGGATAATAGCATAATGGTCAAAGGCGAAGGCACTCTCCTCCAACTCTACTCCCTCTAGGAAGCACTTGCCCGTCCGAAAGTCGACATCTACGAAAACGACATCCTTGGCATCGTCTCCTGCCTGAACGAGGTCTAAGGCACGACTAGGTAGGTACACCAAGTGGGCAATGGTCACCGTCCAGCCCCGTGGATCACGACCGGGGGTCGATACGGTCATTAATTGCTCGATTTTTTCCAAAGGTAGATCGAGATTGACTTCTTCTCTCACCTCGCGCTGACAGGCATGTGCAGCATCCTCTCCCTTATCCATAAAGCCTCCAACCAGAGCCAAACAGTTTTGATAAGGGTGAGCCTTGCGACGGATCAGTAAGAGCTTGATCTTTCCTTCGACAAAGCAGTAGGCCACCATATCCACCGTCACGCTTGGTTTTTCGTATTGAGGGAGTTCCTGCTTGTAGTACCAGTCTAAAAACTCCTCCTGATTGGCATGGATTTCATAATATTCTTTTTCCGTCATCCCGGCTGGAATCTTTATGTCTGCCATCTTATGCCTCCTTTCGAACTGCCTTAGTCCATTGGTACCAACCCACTAGACTATTGAGTGTGTAAACCCAGTACATCCCTTGGATGTGGATATTTTCACCCCACCAGAGATAAATACTAAAGAGATTGGTTGCAATCCAGAAAATCCATTGCTCACGGTAGAGACGTGTCATCAAGAGCTGACCAACACCATTAGTCGCATCGGTAACACTATCACGGAAAGGGCGAGCGCTATTGATACTTTGGTAAGCCAAGCCCATACCAATCCAGATAATGGCAGTCAAGGCTAAGTACTTGAGCCAATCAAGAACAGATAATTTCTTAGCTTCAAAGTGGGATTCTTCTGGTTTTCCTTGGTCGTTGATACGATTGGACAGCCAAGCATAGAGACCAATCGGCTGCATGACAAAGAAGTAAACAGTCGTCAAAACTTCGCCATAAAAAGTCGCATTCATGGCCAAAATCAAATAGATAGCTGAGTTAATAGCCCCAAAGAGATAATTGCTTGCACGCCCTTCTGCTACCAAGATAACACAGACAATCCCAGTCCAAGATGCAAACAAGCTCAGCCAGTCATGGCTTTCTGTATTTTGCGTGAATTCCAAGATCAAGGGAACACTTGACAAGGCGATGAGATACAACCACTGGAAAAGACTGCGACCGACAAAGAGATCTTTCCAGAGCAAGTGCATGATTCCTACAAAACCAATCTTGCGGGCTTCCGCATGGACATTTTTAAAATTTTCGATAAATTGTGTGATTTTTTTAGTTACTGTTTTCATAATTTTCTCCTAATCTGCTTGGTAAATGGCATCGATAGCCACTTTTGCTGCTTCATAATTTCCTAGGTAATCCTCCGCTAGATAAACTAAAGGAATGGTGGTTAAATATCGCTCCCTCATCTGATCCAAATGCTGGGAAAAACTGTAGCGAATATGGTCTTCCGCCATGGTCATATCTCTAAACCCGTCATTGACATAGGAGCCGACAGGTTGCACAAAGAGAATCAAGTCCCATTTTTCCTTAGCCAAGATTGAAACAAAGAGATTGTCAAAGGTTTCTCCTGATAAGTCCCCTTGGTCCTCAGTCTCCATGTAATAGTCATAGTAACCCTTGGTTACCAAGGAGTTGGTATCGGCAATCACTAGACCTCGATTGGCATTGCTATCGATTAACTTGGAGGTCTGGTCATACTGTCCCAACAGGAGATAGTAGTAATCCTTTGGAGTCAATTCATCGTCGCGGACATTGTTTTTGATCTGGTACTCACGCGCGTATTCCAGACTAACAGGCGCATCGTAATACCTAGCCAAATCCTTGGCCAGAGTGGTCTTCCCATTGCTAGCACTTCCCATGATCAACACTTTCTTTGTAAACTGACGACGGAAGGGTTGAGCGATGTATTTCCAATATTTGCTTGGATTTTCTCGAATCATAGTCGCTGAGATACCAAACTTTCTTTCTTGCAAGACAGTGCCAAATCCACGTTTAGCTAGTTCTTGCTGGTATTCTTCTTCTCCCACAAAGAAAGTCAGTTCTTGCTGGGCTTCATCGTAGGAGATCTCTGCTAACATCTGGTTCAACCACTCCTGCCAGCCCATAGGATAACGGGGAAGCTTAGTCTCATCTAACTTGCAGACAGAGGTCAACTCGTCATCACGAAAAGCCTCTCGGATATAGCGAAATCTTTTTTGAAGCGTTAAGCCTACCAGCTCCCCTCGGTCTCCCTCGTAGCCTGAAACGACTACCCAGACCTGGTCACACTGACGCTTCGCTCGCTGGATCAGATCGATATGACCCTGATGAAGAGGGGCAAAGATCCCAAATACCACTGCTGTTTTCTTTTTCATAAACATTTTACCTTTTTATAATTTTTGATATTTTTATTTTCTATGTTTTTATTATATACTATATTTTTGTTTTGTCAATAGTTTTTTATCACTTTTTATAAAAAAGTAGCAAAAAAGAATCAGGATTCCTCCTGATTCTCTATTTTTAAGCAATATCAAATTTTAATTGACCAGCTTTGACACCGATCTTGAGGGTTTTGCCTGCTACCAGTTCTCCCTTTAGAAGGAGTTCTGCTAGCTTGTCTTCCACCTCTGTTTGTAGGGTTCTGCGAAGTGGACGAGCTCCCATTTCTGGATTGTAACCTTGACTAGCTAGTAACTTCAATGCCGAAGCTTGCAGTTTTAAGTCGATACCTTTCTCTGCTAAGCTAGCAATCAATGGTTTCACCATAATCTTGACAATTTCCTGCATGTGTTCGCTATCCAAACTATGGAAGACCACCTTTTCATCAATACGGTTGATAAACTCTGGTCGATAAGCTTTTTTCAACTCTTCAAAGATTCGTTTTTCCATATTTTCCTGGTCAAAACGAATGTCCTTGGCCCCAAAGCCGACTGTCTTGTCATCACGAAGAGCCGTCGCACCAAGGTTTGACGTCATGATGATAATGGTATTTGAAAAGTCAACCTTGCGTCCCTTGCTATCTGTCAAGACACCGTCGTCCAAGACTTGCAAGAGGACATTAAAGATGTCTGGGTGGGCCTTCTCTACCTCGTCAAAGAGAAGCACTGAGTATGGTTTATTGCGGACCTTCTCGGTCAACTCCCCACCTTCTTCGTAGCCCACATAGCCCGGAGGAGCTCCATTGAGACGGCTGGCTGCGAATTTCTCCATATACTCACTCATATCAAAGCGGATAAGGGCTGATTCGTCATCAAAGAGGGCTTCTGCCAGAGCCTTGGCCAATTCGGTCTTACCAACTCCTGTTGGCCCTAGGAACATAAAGGAACCAATTGGACGCTTGTGACTGCGAATACCAGACTGATTGCGGCGAATGGCACGGCTAATGCTTGAAACAGCTTGATCTTGGCCAATGACACGTTTGTGCAACTCCGCTTCCAAGTTCAGGTATTTCTTAGCATCTGTTTGCGTCAGCTTTTGGACTGGGATCCCTGACAAGCGACTCAAGGTGGTCAAAATATCAGATTCTGTCACCAAGTCTTTATAGACAGGCAATTCTTGTTCTTTTGCGATTAGCTGGCCTGCTTGTTTCCACTTGCCATCCATCAAGGCCTTGTCGGCTGGAGTCAAGTCGGATTCGTCTGCTTTCACATGCTTGGATTTGTTTTGCACTGTTGCCGCTGCTTCATCCAAGAGGTCGATAGCAGAGTCTGGCAAGTGACGACTGGTCAAGTAACGATGGGCCATCTTAACAGCTGTTTCGACAGCTTCATCTGTGATTTGCACACGATGGTGTTTCTCATAGGTAGCCTTCAAACCTTGTAAAATGGTCATGCTGTCAGCTAAACTTGGCTCTTCAATGGTCACTTTGGCAAAACGACGAGAAAGGGCAGCATCCTTTTCGATGTGTTTTTGGTATTCTTCCTGGGTGGTGGCCCCAACCGTTCTCAAAGTTCCACGTGCCAAGGCTGGCTTCAAGATATTGGCCGCATCTAGAGTCGAGTCAATACCGCTACCAGAACCCATGATGGTGTGGAGTTCATCGATAAAGAGGATCACTTTGCCATCTTCCTCGATATCCTTGATAATGTTGTTCATGCGTTCTTCAAAATCTCCACGGAAACGTGTTCCCGCAACAACATTCATCAAATCAAGCTCTAGTACGCGCATCTTAGCCATTTCCGCAGGCACATCACCACTAGCAATACGCTGGGCAAGACCAAGCGCCAGAGCTGTTTTCCCGACACCAGCATCTCCAACTAAGACAGGATTGTTCTTGGTCTTTCGACTCAAAATCTGAATCATACGTGAGATTTCCTTGTCACGACCGATAACTGGCTCTAACTTGCCAGAGCGCGCTTGCTCCGTCAGGTCATGCGTGTAGTCCTCTAGACCGCCACTTGGAGTCTGAGGCATGCCCATCATATTGGCCATGGAATTTTGCTTATCAGAAACCGTACGATGGCGTTGGCGTAAAGCCTTGAGGTCTTCACGAGTCCATCCTGCACGTTCCTCTAAATTGCGACGAAGGGCAGCAATCTTGACCTGATCTTTCTTGTCTTCATAAGAAAAACCAACCCTCTCCAAGATACGAGTCGCCAAGGCATTGCCATCATGCAAAATCGCATAGAGGACATGCTCTGTCCCTAGTACCTTTGCATGGACCACTGAGGCCACATACTCTGCTTCTGCAAAGAGAACCTCCAAACGATGGGAAAAGGGCAATTCTGTAAAGGTTTCGTCTTGGCTATAGTCCGTTTCAGTCAGTTCTAACGCAACCTCTTCTAAACGGTCCATTTCATAAGGATAATCATTTAGACTCACACCTGCCACACTGTAACTGTGATTGGACATGGCAATCAATAAATGCCAAGACTCTAGGTAACGGGCTCCAAAATGGCTCGCAACCATGTAGGCACTCTCGATACATTCATTCAATGCTTTTGAATAGTTCATCTTACTTCTCTTTTCTATCTACCTCTTGTAATAGCTGTCGGAGCATATTGGCACGGACAACTGAGGATTCTTCTCCTAGGACACGATCTGTTGCTACAGAAGTCAGCAAGGTCATCTCTTGCTTGGTCATCAAGTCCTGCTCCACCAAAAGCTGGAGAATATCCTCATAAATCTCCTGACTAACTCGCTCACCAATCGAGTAAAGCAAATCGCGGAGCATCTCATGATGACTGGAAAACTCAATCCGCCCTATGCGAATGTAGCCTCCGCCACCACGCTTGCTCTCAACCAAGTAACCTCTGCTTTCCGTAAAGCGGGTCTTGATGACGTAGTTAATCTGACTTGGCACAACCTGGAAGGTATCAGCTAACTGGCTCCGTTGCAATTCCACGATACCAGACTGGTCTAAAATCGCCTTGATATAGGCTTCGATATGATCTGATGTATTTTTAAATCTCATAGTAAATCAAACTCCTTCTTTGAACCTTGACTATCTTTGACTATTATACCGAAATTTTTGATTTTTTTAAAGAAAAAGGGCGCTGGTAAAGGATAATCTTCACCAACTCCCTATTTTTCTACTTATCTAGGCCTAATTCTGCTAATATTTGCCGTTTGTAGGCAATCTTTTGGACTTCCTTGTCCTCATCTTCAGACCAATCTAGTTTGACTTCAGAAACGATCTGTCCAGGCCGATTTTTTAGGATATAGATGCGGTCACTGAGATTGAGGGCTTCCTCAATACTATGCGTGATGATGAGGGTCGTCAGCTGTAGCTGTTTGTGAATCTCAAGGTACCAAGCGTGGAGTTCCATCTTGGTCATCTCATCCAAGGCACTAAAGGCCTCGTCTAGAAGAAAGAGCTTGTGCCCGAAAAGGTAGGTCCGAAGCAAGGCTACACGCTGGCGCATCCCTCCGCTGAGTTCGTGAGGATACTTGTCCCGTACAGCAGTCAACTGAAAGGTCGCAAGGATGTCATCCGCTCGGGCAATGGCCTCCGCCCTATCCACCTTTTGAATCAAGAGGGGCAGTATGATATTGCCAAGCACCGTCTTGTGCTCTAAAAGCAAATCCTTTTGCAACATATAACTCACGCGCCCCTTAGGATTTTCCTCGCCGTCAAGGACAATTCGCCCAGACTGGACTTCTAAAATTCCAGCGATTAGGTTAAAGAGGGTGGTCTTTCCTACACCACTTGGACCTAGGATAGAAACCACTTCACCCGAAGCCACCTGCAGGTTGATATCTTCTAAAATCTTTTCATCGCCATAGGCATAGCTGACGTGTTCTAGTCTAATTTCTGTCATTATTTTACAAATTCGTTAGTGAAGCCTTTGTCTGTCAAGTCTTCTTTAAGGATACCATTTTCTTTATCCCATTTGTAGAAGGCATTCCAACGTTCAGCGTCAAATTGTCCCCATTTTTCCTTGTCGCTTGCATATTCTTTTGACAAGTATTTTTGAGATTCGATAACAAAGTCACGTTTTTCCATGAGTTCAGGTGCATTCTTGATGAGGATATCTGCAGCTTCTTCTGGATGTTCCATGGCATATTGGTAGCCTTTTTTGATAGCTTGGATAACTTTGCGAGCTTCTTCTTTGTTTTCTTTGAGATAGTCGTTGTTAGCGATGATAACTGGTGAGTAGTAGTCAAACTCCTTGACATAGTCTTTCAAGTACATGAAGTTAGCATCTACACCTTGCGATTTGGCAAGGATACCATCCCAACCGTAGTAGATCCAAGCAGTGTCAAAGACGCCATTGGCAATTGGTGTGATAGAGTTTGAGTCGTTGTTTGGTACTTTTTCGACCTTCTCAAAGTCTCCGCCTTGTGATTCTACCAAGGTTTTCAACATAGCAAGCTCAGTCGGGTCATTCCAAGTTCCGTATTTCTTCCCAACTAAGTCCTTTGGACTGCTGACATTGTCAGATTTACGTGAGATGATCCCTGATGTATTGTGCTCAACGATAGCTGCAACGGCAGTAATTCCTGCCCCTTTTTCCAATTTTTTAGCCATGTAGTCTTGGAAGTACACTGCAAATGGCGCCTTGCCATTGATCACCAAGTCAGACGAGCTTTCTTCTGGTGGCAATTTCAAATCAACATCCACTCCAGCTTCTTTGAAATAACCTTTTTCCTTGGCAACATATAGCCCTGTGTGGTTAGTATTTGGCGTCCAGTCTAGGATAAAGTCAATCTTCTTGAGTTCTGCTTCTTTATTGTCCTTAGAAGCAGTCCCTTGACCACAAGCCACCAGCACGACAGCTACAAGAGCTGTCACAAGCGTTAAAAACACTTTCCATGTTTTCTTCATTTTCATTTCCTCTTTTCTTTTTTGAAACATTCTTATTCTATGAACGTTTCCATTTAATCACATATTTTTCGCTGATATCGACCAGTTTCATACCCAAAAGGCTGATAATCGACACCAGAATAATAATGGCAAACATGGTATCATACTGAAACAGTTTTTTAGACTGAATCATGTAAACACCTAGTCCTTCAAAACCTCCCAACCACTCAGATACCACTGTTGTGATAAAGGCGTAGGAGACACTGACCCTCAGACCTGCATAAAAGTAAGGCAGGCTAACCGGGATTTTAAAATGCCACAGGATTTGCCAAGGTTTGGCCCGCATCAGACTAAACAAGGTCAGCATATCCTTGTCACAATGCCTAAAACCATCCAAAATACTGACGATGATAGGGAAGGTTGTCGTCAGGATTATCAAGACAATCTTGGGCAAAATTCCATAGCCTAGCCACAAGACCAGGATAGGAGCTATAGCAATGGTCGGAATGGTCTGAACAACCACCATCATAGGGTAGATAAGATCATTTAGCCAAGTCAGACTGTCCATAAGCACAGCCATGAGACAGGCAATCAAGACTCCTAAGACTAGTCCGAGTAATGCCACTCTCAAGGTCGCCCAACTATGGTGCCAGAGAAATTCTCTGTCACGAACAAAGGACTGGAGAATCTCAAGAGGAGTTGGCAGGATAAACTTGGGTAAAAGTTTGAATATTCCTGCTAACTGCCAGACCGACAAGACTCCGAGAAAACCCAATAGACTAATGTGTCGTCTCAGTATACTTTTCAAGTTTCTCATCAATACTTAAAATTTCTCCTACATTTATTTTGACATTGGCAAAGACATTATCTGCCTCCTGCCCTGCCACTTCCAACGCTTCTTTGAGAATACGTATGAGCTCATCAAACTCCCCTTCCAAGACCGTTTCAAAGGGTGTCACTACCATGGTCACGGACTGAGCTTGCAGATAGGTAATAACCTGATCGATAATAGCAATTCGATCAATCCCCTGTGATAGGGGCAAGACCTGCAAGGCAATGCTTGCTTTCATAAAAAACTCCTTTTCTCAGGTTTCCTTTTGACAAAAAGAAAACCCCTTCCATATATGGAAAAGGTGCAGAATTCGGCTAAGTATCGTTCCCTACGCTGGCATTACCCAAATCAGGTGCGGTCGAAGTTTAACACTTCCTCTCAGACTGTACACAGACTCCCATATCTTATATGGAAATATAGTAACGCAAATACAAGGAAAAGTCAAGGAAACTGCTTACAGAAAATCATGAAAAAGAGCTTGAAGGCAAATGTTTCAAACTCTTTCATAACTTTCTTATTTAGCCTCGTACCATGTTGCCCCTTCATTTTCATCTGCGATAAGGGGAACACTGAGCTGGATGGCTTCTTCCATGGTTTGTTTCACTAGAGCTTTGACAGCTGCTAGTTCTGATTTCGGAACTTCAAGGACGATTTCATCATGCACTTGTAACAGCATCTTGGTCTGATAACCGCCCGCTACTAAAGCCTTGTCTAGCTGAATCATAGCAATCTTGAGGATATCTGCTGCTGAACCCTGGATAGGAGAGTTGATGGCAGTCCGCTCTGCAAAACCACGAATGTTGAAGTTACGCGAATTGATATCTGGCAACTCACGACGACGCTTGAAGAGAGTCTCTACATAACCCTTATCACGCGCCTCACGCACCACCTCATCCATGTAGTTTTTAATACCTGGGAAGCGTTCAAAGTAAGTGTCTATGTAGGCTTTTGCTTCCTTACGGCTGATGCCTAGATTATTAGACAAGCCAAAATCTGAAATTCCGTAAACCACTCCGAAGTTAACCGCCTTAGCATTACGACGGTCGTTTGGAGTCACATCCTCAGGGCGTTCAATTCCAAAGACCCGCATGGCCGTCGAGGTATGGATATCAGCCCCCTCTTGGAAGGCCTTAATTAAGTGCTCATCTTTAGAAATATGAGCCAAAACGCGCAATTCAATCTGTGAATAGTCCGAGCTGAGCAGCACACTATCCTCCCACTCAGGCACAAAAGCCTTACGAATCAAGCGACCTTGTTCCAAACGAACAGGAATATTTTGCAAGTTTGGATCCACACTAGACAGACGCCCTGTTTGAGTCAAATCCTGCACATAGCGCGTGTGAATCTTGCCATCATCCAAAATCCAGTCTTGCAAACCAATCACATAGGTAGACTGAATCTTAGCAATCTGACGGTAGTCTAGAATTTTCTTAACAATTGGCGCAATAGGAGCCAGACGCTCTAGCACATCCACGGCTGTCGAGTAACCTGTCTTGGTTTTCTTGGTGTATTCTAGAGGAAGGCCGAGCTTTTCAAAGAGAAGCACGCCCAACTGCTTAGGGGAGTTGATATTAAACTCCTCACCAGCCAGTTCATAAATCTCCTGAGTTAGCTTTTCAATGACAAGCTCATTTTCAGCCTGCATCTCAAGCAGGGTTTCTTTTTTGACCTTGATTCCAGCAATTTCCATCTTGGCAAGGACAAAAGCCAGAGGCTGCTCCATGTCATAGAGGAGATCTAACTGTCCATGTTCACCGAGTTTTTCAAGTAAAACCGGCTCGGTTTCAACCAATACCACAACCTTGCGAGCCAAGTGCTCCAAGAATTTCTCTCTCTCAGGGATAGCTTTCTTGACCCCCTTACCGTAAAAAGTCTCATCATCAGCCAGATAAGTCTGGCCATAGAGATTCGCAATAGTTGAGATTTCATTGTTCTCGACTGTTGAGAGTAAGTATTTTGCCAAACGGCTGTCAAAAGCAGGGGCCTGCAGGTTCAAGCCCAAGCGATTTAAAAGAACCTTCGCTTTCTTAAAGTCATACACTTTCAGAGGTGTTTTTTCTAGAAAATCCTTGAGAATCGGCTCCTGCAAGAGCTCAAGTTTGTCTGTAGCGTAAAGTTTATCTCCGCAGGACCAGGAAAAACCAACCAAATCATCTGTATGGTAGTTCTCACCAAAGAGTTCAAAGTGGAAGATAGAGTCTGCGCTCAGCATGTCTTGACTGACGTGGTCAACGATGGCGAAATCCAAACTTTCAGGCACATCTGTCGATGAAATATTTAAAGCTTGTTTGAGCTGTTTGAAGCCCATCTCATCGTAGAATTTCCCGAGATTTTCCACATCTGGGCCATTATAGACCAAATCATCAAGGCCAATCTCAATCGGTGCCTGAGTCTCAATGGTCGCCAAGGTTTTAGACAAAAAGGCCTGTTCCTTGTCATTGATGAGATTTTCCTTCATCTTAGAAGCCTTCATCCCATCGATATTTTCATAAATACCCTCAAGCGAACCATGTTCCAGCAAGAGCTTGATACCTGTCTTTTCACCAATCTTAGTAACACCAGGTATATTATCAGACTTATCCCCCATAAGAGCCTTAAGATCAATGAACTGAGCTGGTGTGAGGCCCATCTTTTCCATGAGGTAATCTGGTGTAAAGGCCTCAAACTCAGCCACACCTTTCTTGGAAATCTCTACCACCGTATGCTCATCCGTCAACTGGATCAAATCCTTATCTCCGCTAACGATTGTCACATCAAAAGAATCCTTCTCAGCCAAACGGCCTAGAGTCCCGATGATATCATCGGCTTCATACTGGGCCAACTCATAATGGCGAATCCCAAGGTGGTCTAGCAACTCACGAATGAAGGGAAATTGCTCACGAAACTCATCTGGAGTTTTAGCACGGCCACCCTTGTAGTCTGCATACATCTCTGTTCGGAAAGTCGTCTTACCTGCATCAAAGGCTACCAAAACATGACTGGGTTCAACTCGCTCCAAAACATGATTCAACATGAGTTGAAAGCCATAGATTGCATTGGTATGAAGGCCATTAGCATTTTTAAAACGATCCAACTGCTGATAGAGCGCAAAAAAAGCTCGAAAAGCAACTGAAGATCCATCAATTAATAATAATTTTTTCTTGTCCATACACCCATTATAAAGGAAAGAGGGGAAAAATACCATCGGAAAGAATAGGCAAATGGTAGTGAAGTTCTCTTTTTTATATTCTTTCTAGATTCTAGCTCCATTACTATCCACTCGATAGCCATCCACTGTAGTATTCACTGCTAAAGCCCCTGAACTTTCCAAATAGTACCATGTTCCATTTTCCTTGAGCCAACCTGTCTGCATCTCCCCTGATGCCTTTAGATAATACCAGTGAGAGCCATCCTTAATCCAGCCAGTTGACATGGCCCCATTTTCCTTTAAATGATACCAATTGCCATTAACTTTTTTCCATCCTGTTACTAGCTTACCATTCTCTCGGTAATACCAACTCCCTCCTTCTTTTTTCCAGCCTTTCTCTGTATTGCTTAACTTTGTATACTGCACATATCTTCTAGCACCACTGTAGGATAGATAACCGAGCCACTTATAACCATCCTTTTCAAGAACTTGATCATAGCTTACACTCTCACCAGCATAATAGTAGTCAATAACCTGTCCTGTACGTGACGGTTGGTCCATAATCGGCGATTTCTCCGTGAATACTATTGTCCCACTAGACGGAAGCTCTGAGCTACGAGCATTCTCACCCGCACTATGGCTAGTAGATAAATCCTTGAAATGAATAAAACCTGTCATCGAACTAGCCTTGACTTTTCGACGGTTATACTTTTCTCGAACCCCATAGTTATACTCTTCGATTTCAATCGTATCCCCCGACACATTTGATACCCAGGCCACGTGCCCATAATAACCTTCTGTCGACCAAGCAATAGCCCCAACTTCTGGCTTAGTATCCACACGGTAGCCTTCTCGCCTTGCACGATGTCCCCATTCATTCGCATTTCCGTAGGCAGGAGGAATCTCAAAGCCATTTACACTACTCAAACGAAAGGCCGCAAAAGAGGTACACTGGCGAGAATACATCCGCCACTGATCGATTTCAACACTACCATTTTTGTAGTGAAGCGGATAATCATCTCCACGCGCTACACTGTCGGCTTTAACCGATTCTCCACCAAACAAAAAGGTACTCGTAACGAACAAAGTAGCCAGCCCTACACCCAACTGAGTATATCCACTCTTCTTAACTCCTGATTTAAAAAACGTCATTCATTCTCCTTAATAATATAAATTTCCGAGGTTACCCTCGTTTATACTATTCGGGAGAAAAAGAAAAAAGTGAGCAAAGCTCACTTCATTTTAGGATTCTTAGTCTAGATAGCGAATCAAGTTCTTTTCTGTCAAGATATCTGAGTAGGTGAAGGATTCAACATAGACATTGGCTTGTTTGTCTCCTTCAACATCCCCAAATTCAACGATAAATAGAGATGGATAAACCTCAATTAGCTTACCTAGTCTATTTTTTTGGCGCTTACGGCCATTTTCCAAAGTCATTTCAACGACTTGTCCCTCATGCGCCTTGATCTCTTCTTTGATTTTTTTCATCTTGGCTACATCTGTAAATGCATCTGACATCTTATGCCTCCCTCTTTGAGATACTTGAAAATTTATTGTATTCTTTTTGGAAAATCAATTCCACCGTTCCACGAGCTCCACTACGGTTTTTCTCGATGATAACCTCAACCTTATTATTTGGAATTCCTTCCTCTTCTTCACCCGCACGATCGTAGTAGTCGTCACGGTATAGAAAAGCTACGATATCCGCATCCTGCTCGATAGAACCCGATTCACGAATATCAGACAAGACTGGTCTCTTATCCTGACGCTGTTCCACTCCACGAGATAGCTGACTAAGAGCAATGACTGGAACCTTTAATTCCTTGGCTAGAATTTTCAACTGACGAGAAATTTCAGAGACTTCTTGTTGGCGGTTCTCACGACCAGTACCTGTGATAAGCTGTAGGTAGTCGATCAAAATCAAGCCTAGATTGCCTGTTTCTTGAGCTAGTTTGCGTGAGCGCGAACGAATTTCCGTGATCCGAATCCCTGGTGTATCATCAATATAGATACTCGCGTTGGCTAGGTTCCCTTGGGCAATGGTATACTTTTGCCACTCCTCATCAGTCAATTGACCAGTACGAATAGAATGAGACTCCACCAAACCTTCTGCTGCCAGCATACGGTCTACTAGGCTTTCTGCACCCATTTCTAGTGAAAAGATGGCTACCGTCTTGTCCAACTTGGTCCCGATGTTCTGAGCAATATTTAAGGCAAAGGCCGTCTTACCAACCGCTGGACGAGCCGCTAGGATAATTAGTTCCTCCTCATGGAGACCTGTCGTCATATGGTCCAAATCACGGTAGCCCGTTGCAATACCAGTGATATCCGTTGTTTGTTGTGACCGAACTTCTAGGTTCCCAAAGTTGATATTTAGAATATCACGGATGTTCTTGAAACCACTACGATTGGCGTTTTCGCTAACATCAATGAGTCCCTTTTCCGCTTGAGCGATAATTTCATCTGCAGGCTTAGAAGCTTCATAGGCTTGGTTGACAGACTCTGTCAACTTGAAAATCAAGCGACGTAGCATAGCCTTTTCAGCTACGATTTTAGCATAATATTCCGCATTAGCTGAAGTTGGTACAGAGTTGACAATTTCAACAAGATAAGACAAGCCACCAATATTTTGGAGATCCCCTTGACTATCCAAAATCGTTCGAACTGTCGTCGCATCAATCGCTTCTCCACGATCCGACAAGTCTACCATCGCTTGGAAAATCAACCGATGAGCATACTTAAAGAAGTCACGAGAATCAATGTATTCTCGGACAAAAACGAGCTTACTCTCATCTATAAAAATAGCCCCCAGAACAGATTGTTCTGCCAAAATATCCTGAGGTTGAACTCGCAGTTCCTCTACTTCTGCCATCCGACTTTCCTTCCTTTTACAATCTTGTCAAGAAGTTGTAAACTTAACCTTCTTTTACACGAAGATTGATGACACTTGTAACATCTTGATAGATCTTCACTGGTACATCAATCAAACCTACTGCTCGAATTGGTGCTTGTACTTGAATATTGCGTTTGTCAATCTTAATACCAAACTGCTTTTGCAATTCTTCTGCAATTTTCTTGTTAGTGATAGAGCCAAATGTACGGCCATCTGGTCCAACCTTTTCAACAAACTCTACAACTGTTTCTTCTGCTTCAAGCTTAGCCTTGATGGCTTTTGCTTCAGCAATCATTTCAGCATGAGCCTTTTCTTCTGATTTTTGTTTTCCACGCAACTCACCCACTGCTTGAGCAGTCGCTTCCTTGGCCAAATTCTTTTTAATCAGGAAGTTTTGAGCGTAGCCAGTTGGTACTTCCTTAATTTCGCCTTTCTTCCCTTTTCCTTTAACATCTGCTAAAAAGATTACTTTCATTCTTCTTTCTCCTTTTCCTTTAGTTCTTCCAAGATTAGTTGAGTCAATTTTTCTCCTGCTTCCGACAAACTCATATCCTCGATTTGCGCGGCAGCTAGATTAAAGTGACCTCCACCACCCAACTCTTCCATAATGCGTTGCACATTGATTTTACTACGACTTCGAGCCGAGATAGAGATAAATCCTTGTGTATTTTTTGCCAGAACGAAGCTGGCTTCAATGCCAGACATAGCTAACATAGCATCGGCAGCCTTACTGATAACAACTGTGTCATAAGTCGTTGAGTCCTCAGCTTGGGCAATCAAGATATCTGAACCTAACTTACAACCTTGTAAAATGAGTTCATTTACCTCACGGTACTCTTCAAAATCTGTCGCAGCAATCTCCTGGATAGCAATACTGTCACTTCCCCGTGTTCTCAGATAGCTAGCCACATCAAAGGTTCGGCTCGTCACGCGAGATGTGAAATTCTTGGTATCCAGCATCATACCAGCCATCAAAACACTGGCCTGCATACGACTCAAACGATTTTTCTTAGAATTTTGGAACTGAATCAATTCTGTGACCAACTCACTGGCACTACTTGCCCCACTTTCAATATAAGTGATGACTGCATTTTCAGGGAAATCCTGATCACGTCTATGATGGTCAATAACAATAGTTTGAGTGAACAAATCATAAAAATCTTTTGACAAAGTCAAAGCCGTCTTGGAATGATCCACCAGAATCAATAATGAACGGTTTGTAACTAACTTCATCGCATCTGTAAGAGATAAAAGCTTCGTGACATCTTCCTTCTTCAAGAACTGAATAGCACGTTCGATATCTGCTGGCATATGGTCTGCATCATAGACAGCATAACTGTTCTCAATAATATTACTTGCAAACAACTGCATACCGACAGCAGAGCCCAAAGCATCCATGTCTAGATTTTTATGACCGACTACAAAAACCTGGTCAACACTTCGAATCTTATCAGAAATGGCTGTCATCATGGCTCTCGTACGTGTACGAGTACGTTTAATAGACGCAGCAGTTCCTCCACCGAAGTAGACTGGATTCTTGGTTTCGTTATTTTCCTTGACCACCACCTGGTCACCACCGCGAACTTCTGCTAAGTTCAAGTTGAGCAAGGCAATTTTCCCTATCTCTTCATGGTTTCCATCACCATAAGAAAATCCCATACTTAGGGTTAGAGCTAGTTGCCTCTGTTTTGATTCTTCTCGGAAAGTATCAATAACAGAGAATTTATCATTCATCAATTCCTCTAGTACCGTGTAATCTGTGAATACATAAAAACGATCCATCCCCACACGGCGAGAAAACATGGCATACTTACTAGCAAATTCTGAAACAAAATTAGCTACAAAGCTATTGATATGGCTGATATCAGAGTCCGATGTCGCATCCTCCAAATCATCATAGTTATCTACCGAGATGACTCCAATGACTGGACGGCTAGTTACCAATTCGACAGTTGCTTCGTACTCCCCAGAAACATCAAAGAAATACAAAACACCCGAAGCCTTGTCCATATGGACAGCATACCGTGTTTCGCCCAAGGTAGCATACGAACCTGGATTCCCAACAGAAGCCTTGATGATGGTTTGAATTAACTCAACATCAATTTCCCCTTCTTCAGTCGTCAAAATCAGCTCAGCATATGGATTAAACCATTCTACTTCTCCACTTGACAAGTCTAATTTCAGGACTCCCACCGGCATTTGATCAAGCAAAGTACTCAAGCTATTTTCGGCTTGGTGATTTACATATTGGATTTGTTCAATTTCGCTCTTTTCATACTGTTTTTTTTGCCATACAAATAAAAGCAGATAAAGCAGTACAAATAAAAACAAAACAGTGATTGTTACAGCAAGATTATGTGAAAAAATAATCAGCAAAGTTAAGATTCCGAAAGTTGCAAGTCCTAGCCAGACCGCAGAAAACGGGATTAAATTATTTTTTTTCATTCTAAACCTCTTGCGCATTATTATATCATAAAAACCCTTAAAAAGCGACCTTTTAAAAGATGCAAGCCCTTCATTTCTCTAACCTCAGACACAAAAAGAGGAGGGAATCATCACCCTCCTACCCACGTGTTCAGATCACTAACACCTAACGTTCAACGATGAGGGCTGTTCCCATCCCTCCTCCGATACAGAGAGTAGCTAAACCAGTTTTAGCATCACGTTTCATCATCTCATGTACCAGAGTCACTAGGATACGGCAACCTGAAGCCCCAATTGGGTGACCAAGAGCAATCGCACCACCATTGACATTGACAATATCTGTGTTAAAGCCAAGTGTTTTCCCAACCGCACAAGCCTGGGCAGCAAAGGCTTCATTTGACTCAATCAAGTCAAGATCATCGACTGTCAAATTGCCTTTTTCAAGAGCTTTGCGAGTTGCATAAATCGGTCCACATCCCATCATCTTAGGGTCCAAACCTGCACTTGCATAAGAACGAATGCGGGTAATCACGGGCACTCCTAATTCTTCCGCTTTTTCAGCACTCATGACCAAGACAGCCGCTGCTCCATCATTGATACCTGAAGCATTTCCCGCTGTAACAGAACCGTCTTTTTTGAAAACAGGACCTAGCTTAGACAAACTCTCCAAGCTAGTATCTTTTCTAGGATATTCATCTGTATCAAAAACGATAGGATCGCCTTTGCGTTGAGGAATGACAACTGGCACAATCTCTTCTTTAAAGCGTCCAAATTCTATAGCCGCCACTGCTCGTTTTTGTGACTCTAAAGCAAGAGCATCTTGCTCTTCTCGACTGATGCCATATTCTTCAGCCACACTCTCAGCTGTAATCCCCATATGGTATTCGTTAAAGGCATCAGACAAACCGTCCTTAATCATGGTATCTACCACTTTCGAATCGCCCATACGGCCGCCCCAACGGAAGCTTGGCAAAACGTATGGAGCCTGACTCATGTTTTCTGCACCACCAGCTACGATAATATCTGCATCGCCACATCGAATCGCTTGAGCAGCCAACTGCACGGCCTTCAAACCGGAACCACAAACCTTGTTTATAGTAAAGGCTGGTGTAAATTCAGGGAGTCCTGCATGAACGCTCATTTGACGAGCTACGTTTTGCCCTAAACCTGCGCCTAGGACATTCCCCATAATTACTTCGTCTACCTGCTCTGGCTTGACATTGGCTTTTTCCAAAACACTTTTAATAACCAAAGCTCCCAAATCAACAGCTGAAACATTCTTTAAACTTCCTCCAAAGGAGCCTATTGGAGTTCGCACTGCTGAAACAATCACCACGTCTTTCATAACTGTCCCCATTTATACCTTTTATAATGATGCAATACAAAAGTGGTTTACACTGGTGTAAACCACTTTAAAAATTCTATTTTATGATTCTTTCACTTCTAACAAACCGACTTCACCATCTTCACGGCGATACAAAACATTAGTTGTTTGATCTTCCACATCTACATAGATAAAGAAATCATGTCCCAATAAATCCATTTGGAGAAGGGCTTCTTCTAAATCCATTGGCTTCAAATCAATTTGTTTTGAACGAACGACTTTTGGTTGCACAACATTTGCATCTTCAACTAGAGCATCTGTAAAGAGTTGACTTGTCGCAACTTTATTTTTATTCTTACGTTCGATTTTAGTTTTATTTTTACGAATCTGACGTTCAATTTTATCTGTTACAAGATCGATAGAACCATACATATCTTGAGAAATATCTTCAGCACGAAGAGTGATAGATCCAAGCGGAATTGTTACTTCAACCTTTGCTGTTTTTTCACGGTAAACTTTCAAATTCACACGTGAATCCAACTCCTGCTCAGGTTGGAAATACTTTTCGATCTTTTCGAGTTTAGAAACTACATAATCACGAATTGCTTCTGTTACTTCTAGGTTTTCACCACGGATACTATATTTAATCATATAAGTACCTTCTTTCTAAACATTTTTGTTTTTCTAACTATATTATAACGCTTTCATTTTCATTTTGCAAATTTTTTCCTCATCTTACAAGGGAAAAAGTTTTAACTTCCAAAGCACCTGCTTCTGCCAAAAGTCGTTTCACACGATTCACAGTTGCCCCTGTTGTATAGATATCATCAATCAGCAAAATCTTCTTAGGAAGTGAGATTCCATCTTTAATAAAAAATGGAATTTCAGTAGCTAACCTTTCCAAACGGCTTTTAGAAGAACTAGCGCTCTCTTCTCTTTTTCCTAATATATCTTTAAAAGAAAAGCCTGCCGCCTCAACCAAACCCTCGACTTGGTTAAACCCCCTCTCAAGCAATCTTTCAGGGCTTAGGGGAATCGGCACAAATTGATATCCTCTATACTTTTTCAGCTCCTCAGCAAGAACAGAAGCAAAAACTTTTCTAAGCAAAAAATCGCCATCAAACTTATATCGACTGAAAAAGTCTTTCATAGCTTGATTATAGGTAAAGATTGCCTTATGATCAACCTGAATTCCTTCTTTACACCAAAGTTTGCAATCTTGACACTTAGTTGACAGATCTACTTTCATACAGTTTGGGCAATATTTCTCACCAATCTTCTCAAAATTCGAAGCACAAGCTGAGCAAAGATTACTGCAATCATCTTTCAAAAGGAAAAGACTACTAAAAGTTAACTCACTCTTTGTTGTCTGACCACATAGTAAACAGTTCATAATCCCGCCTCCTTGTTCATCTGCTTGATTTCCTTTATTGCCTTCTTGATGGAAGCATTTAATCCATCATGAAAGAAGAGCAACTCACCAGTTGGTCTATCCATACTACGTCCAACTCGACCACCAATCTGAATCAAGCTAGACTTGGTAAAGAGTCGATGATTAGCTTCTACTACGAAAACATCCACACAAGGGAAGGTGACTCCGCGTTCCAATATTGTCGTACTGATCAGTATTGTTAGTTCTCCATCTCGAAAAGCTTGTACTTGCTCTAATCGGTCTTCTGTGATAGAAGATACAAAACCGATATTCTCATCTGGGAAATGCACCTGTAGTATTTCTTTTAGTTTTTCGCCTTTCTTAATCTCTGATGCAAAAATCAGTAAGGGATAACCTGTTCTTCTCTGTTTCTCAATATAAGTCTTTAACTTGGTTGACAATTGATTTTTCTCTAAACAGCGATTAAAATCCGATAACCAGACTGGTTTAGGAATAATCAAAGGATTTCCATGAAACCGTCTCGGCAAGCTTAATCTTTTTAATTCCCCTGTGCGAACCTTCCTATCTAACTCATCTGTAGAAGTTGCCGTAAGGAATATCCTCAATCCATCCTCCTTTACACTATTCTTTACAGCATAGTAAAGCATAGTGTTGTCAACATAAGGAAAGGCATCTACCTCATCCACTATCAACAAATCAAAAGCATGATAAAATTTTAATAACTGATGAGTTGTTGCAACTACTAGGGGAGTTCGAAAATAGGGCTCTGATTCGCCATGAAGTAGTGCTATATCGCAAGCAAAGTCATTCTGCAGTCGCTTATACAGTTCCAAACACACATCAATTCGAGGACTGGCCAAACAAACTGCACCACCATCATCAATCACTTTAGCTACAACTTGATAGATCATCTCTGTCTTTCCAGCTCCTGTCACAGCATGAACTAAAGTCGGTTCTTTCTTTTCGACTGCTCGAATCAACCCCTCTGATACCTTTTCCTGAAAAGGGGTTAACTGACCACACCATTTGAGAACATCTTGCTTAGGAAAATCTTCCTGCGGAAAATAGTACAAAGCTTGATCACTCCTGACTCGCTTCATCAGCAAGCACTCCCTGCAATAGTAGGCGCCAATAGGCAAATACCATTCTTCTAGAATCAAACTATTACAACGTTGACAAAACAGTTTCCCCTTCTCTTTTCTCATTGTTGGAAGTTTCTCAGCCATCTGACATTCTTCTTTTGTTAATTCTTTCTCAGTAAACAAGCGACCGAGATAATTTGGATTTACTTTCATACTTTAATATTCGCAAAAATCTAGCGATTTAGGGTTTTTTTTAGTACAATTAAATCATGGAATTTAGAACAATTAAAGAGGACGGGCAGGTCCAAGAAGAAATCAAAAAATCTCGATTTATCTGTCATGTCAAGCGTGTTTATAGCGAAGAAGAGGCTCGTGACTTCATAACTACCATCAAAAAAGAACACTATAAAGCCACCCATAACTGCTCCGCTTTTATTCTAGGGGAACGCAGTGAAATCAAGCGTACGAGTGATGATGGGGAGCCTAGTGGTACTGCTGGAATCCCTATGCTGGGTGTCTTAGAAAATCATAATCTAACCAATCTCTGTGTGGTAGTGACACGCTATTTTGGTGGCATCAAACTAGGTGCTGGCGGTTTAATTCGTGCTTATGCAGGTAGTGTGGCCTTGGCTGTCAAAGAAATTGGCATTATTGAAATCAAAGAGCAGGCTGGCATAGCCATTCAAATGTCTTATGCTCAATACCAAGAGTACAGTAACTTTCTTAAAGAACATCATCTCATGGAGCTGGATACAAACTTTACAGATCAAGTTGATACAATGATTTATGTTGATAAGGAAGAGAAAGAAAATATCAAGGCTGCTCTTGTGGAATTTTTTAATGGAAAGGTTACTTTAACAGATCAAGGTTTACGAGAAATTGAAGTTCCTGTAAACTTAGTGTAAACAAAGGAGAAATACATGGCTTTTGGGAAATTTATTCAAGGACTTGCTGGAAACTTTAGCGAGGAAAACAAAGAGACTCTTATCAAAGAGTATGGTCAATATCTACTAGAGAATGAAGAAATTCAAAGTGGATATAAACTTATTCGCGATTCAATCATCTTTACAAATATCCGTATTATTTTTACAGATAAGCAAGGTGCCACTGGTCGCAAGGTGTCTGTTAAGTCACTCTTTTTGATGAACATTGTAAACGTTGAAATGGAAACTGCTGGAGCAGGTATAGATGATAGTGAGATTACAATCACTTACTTAGAAAATGTCTTTCTAAAAGCACATAATGAGCATCTGAGTTTCCATAAATTTGAATTCCCTAAAAAAACGGACATCCTCCCTCTTTACACCTATTTATTAGAATTGGCTTATCACAATCGATTAAAAATTAATGGCTTAGACCTTTGATATAAAAAAATCCTATCACTTTGATAGGATTTCTATATTTTACAAATAGCCTTGAGCGCGTTATACTAGTATCATCTTATATAAAGAGGTATATCTATGACTATTTATAACAATATCACTGAACTAATCGGACAAACTCCAATTGTTAAACTCAACAATATTGTTCCAGAGGGTGCTGCAGACGTCTATGTTAAACTAGAAGCTTTTAACCCAGGATCTTCAGTCAAAGACCGTATTGCCCTTAGCATGATTGAAAAAGCGGAACAAGATGGTATTCTAAAACCGGGGGCTACCATTGTTGAAGCAACGAGTGGAAACACTGGTATCGGTCTTTCATGGGTTGGTGCCGCTAAAGGATATAAAGTTGTTATCGTCATGCCTGAAACGATGAGTGTGGAACGACGCAAGATTATCCAAGCCTATGGTGCTGAACTCGTGCTCACTCCTGGTAGCGAAGGAATGAAAGGGGCTATTGCCAAAGCTCAGGAAATCGCCGCTGAACGTGACGGCTTCCTTCCACTCCAATTTAATAACCCAGCTAATCCAGAAGTGCACGAAAGAACAACAGGAGCTGAAATACTGGCTGCTTTCGGTTCTGATGGTTTAGATGCTTTTGTAGGTGGTGTTGGCACCGGTGGAACAATCTCAGGTGTTTCTCACGCTCTTAAAGCAGCAAATTCAAACATCCAAGTTTATGCAGTTGAGGCAGACGAGTCAGCTATCTTGTCTGGTGAAAAACCAGGGCCTCACAAAATTCAAGGCATCTCAGCTGGATTTATTCCTGAAACACTTGATACAAAAGCCTATGATGGTATCGTCCGCGTAACGTCAGATGATGCTTTAGCACTTGGCCGTGAAATTGGTGGAAAAGAAGGCTTCCTTGTTGGGATTTCTTCAGCTGCAGCGATTTACGGGGCAATTGAGGTTGCCAAGAAATTAGGTACAGGTAAGAAAGTTCTTGCTTTAGCACCAGATAACGGCGAACGTTATTTGTCTACAGTACTCTATGAATTTGAAGTGTAGCCTCCTAAATGCACTTAGCCCTTATTAAAGGGCTTTTTGTTTACTCATACAGAATCTACTCTCTAGACCAAAAGAAAAAGGAAGCAAATCGCTTCCTTTTCTATTAGTTATTCAAGGCTGCTGCCATTGTAGCTGCAACTTCTGCCTCAAAGTCGTTTGCAGCTTTCTCGATACCTTCACCAACTTCAAAGCGAGCGAACTCAACTACTGAAGCATTTACTGATTCAAGGTAAGCTTCAACTGTCTTGCTGTCATCCATGATGTATACTTGTGCAAGAAGTGTGTATGCTTGGTCAACTTTAGTATTGTCAAGCATGAAGCGGTCCATTTTACCTGGAATGATTTTGTCCCAGATTTTTTCTGGTTTACCTTCTGCAGCCAACTCAGCTTTGATGTCAGCTTCTGCTTGAGCAATCACTTCATCAGTCAATTGTGCTTTTGATCCATACTTCAAGTGTGGAAGAGCTGGTTTACCAACCATTGCACGGCTTTCGTTGTCTTGATCAATTACGTGGTTCAATTGTGCCAACTCATCTTTAACGAATTGCTCATCCAATTCTTTGTAAGAAAGAACTGTTGGTTTCATCGCTGCAATGTGCATTGAGATTTGTTTAGCAAGCGCTTCGTCTCCACCTTCAATAACAGAGATAACACCGATACGACCACCATTGTGTTGGTATGCTCCAAAGTGTTGCGCATCTGTTTTTTCAAGCAAAGCAAAACGACGGAATGAGATTTTTTCACCGATTGTAGCTGTTGCAGATACATATGCAGCTTCAAGAGTTTCACCTGAAGGCATTGTCAAAGCAAGAGCCTCTTCGTTGTTCGCTGGTTTTCCTTCAGCAATTACTTTAGCTGTTGCGTTTACCAAGTCAACGAATTGAGCGTTTTTCGCAACGAAGTCAGTTTCAGCATTTACTTCAACTACTGCTGCAACGTTACCGTTAACAAATACACCAGTCAAACCTTCTGCAGCAACACGGTCAGCTTTCTTAGCTGCCTTCGCCATACCTTTTTCGCGAAGCAATTCAATCGCTTTTTCGATATCACCGTCTGTTTCTACAAGCGCTTTTTTAGCGTCCATAACACCGGCACCAGATTTTTCACGCAACTCTTTTACAAGTTTAGCTGTAATTTCTGCCATTTTGATTCTCCTATATTTTTTAAAAATAGGAGAGCTGGGCTACGCCCCGCCCTCCTAGGTAATTACTATTTCTATGAATTAAGCGTTGTCGCCTTCTACAACTTCAACGATTTCTTCGATTGAGTCAGCTTGAGCTTCTGAAGCTGCAAATTCAGCTTCAACTGCTGTTGCATCTTCACCTTGACGTCCTTCGATGATAGCGTCAGCCAATTTAGCTGTGATCAATTTAACAGCGCGGATAGCGTCATCGTTAGCTGGGATGATTACATCGATATCATCTGGATCAGTGTTTGTGTCAACCATCGCTACAACCGGGATACCCAATTTTTTAGCTTCTTTAACAGCGATTTGTTCTTTATGTGGGTCAACTACGTACATTACATCAGGGATTCGAGGCATATCTTCGATACCACCCAAGAATTTTTCAAGACGTGTACGTTGTTTGTTAAGAAGTGCAACTTCTTTCTTAGGAAGAACGTCGAAGATTCCTTCTTCTTCCATACGTTTGATTTCTTTCAAACGAGCAATACGTTTTTGGATAGTTCCCCAGTTAGTAAGAGTTCCACCCAACCAACGGTGGTTGATGTAGTATTGACCTGAACGTTCTGCTTCTTCTTTAACAGCATCAGCAGCTTGTTTTTTAGTACCAACAAACAATACAACTGCATCGTTAGCTGCCGCATCACGCATAAAGTCGTATGCTTGGTCAGCGTATTTTACAGTTTGTTGCAAGTCGATAACGTGGATTCCGTTACGCTCAGTGAAGATGTACTTAGCCATCTTAGGGTTCCAGCGACGAGTTTGGTGACCAAAGTGTACACCAGCCTCAAGAAGTTGTTTCATTGAAATTACTGCCATGAGTATTTCTCCTTTTTGTTTTTTCCTCTCCTCGACTTCAACTTGCAAAACGACCCGAGGGCAACAGTTTCACAATTCATCAAGAATGAGTATTATCGTTTACACGACAAGTTTTATTCTATCATATTTTATCAATATTTTCAAGTATTTTTGCTAGTTTTTAGCCTAACTTAAGACTAAAAAAGAAAAGAGACTCAAATCGAGCCTCTTTATTTCATTCATTAGTTTGGATAGATGTATGTTACGTAACCTTCAGAAGTTGTAGTTGGGTTGAACCATCCACGTTTGTTACCGATTGTACGATTTCCACCATAATTTGATTCTGATACTTGAATGCTAGTTGATGATGAAACTGCTGTAACAACCGCTACGTGTCCATATCCACCATCATTCCAACATGCAATCGCACCAACTTGTGGAGTTGATCCAGTACGGAATCCTGCAGCTGCTGCACTTGTAGCCCACTGCGCTCCGTTACCCCAGTAATCTCCAGCCCAAGGTGCTAATGTTTTAGCTCCCCAAGTACATTCTCCAGTTGGATAGCTTGAAGCATTTGTACTGTATGTTGGACGTTGTCTAGTTGGAGTCGGAGCAGGTGCTGGAGTGTAGCTTGAATCATCGTCTGATGAAGAGCTTGAAGTCGCTTGCACTTGATCTGAAAGTGTTGTATTTCCAGAAGCAACAACTGATTGTTGTTGACTTGTTTGACGTGCTTTATAAGCCGCTTCTGCTTCAGCTGCTGCTTTTGCTTCTGCCTCTGCTGCTGCTTTTTGTTCCAATAAAGTAGCTTTATCACTTTCTGCAGTAGCTTTCTCTGCAGCAAGGTTTAACTCAGCAACTTTCAACTCTGCTTGTTTTGTTGTCAATGCTTGTGCATCGTCAGCAAGCGTTTGTTGGTTCGCAATGACAGTGTTGATTGCTTCATTGTTTGCAACCTGTTTTTCAGCGATAGATTTCTTATCAGCTTTCTGTTGTTCCAACATTTTATTGTTAGCTGATACAATCTCGCTCATGGCTGCAACACGTGAAATAGCTTCCGTAATTGATTTTGAGTTTACAATTGTATTGATATAGCTAGTTGCAGCACCGTTTGTTTGTGCGCTACGTGCTTGTTTCTCCAAAGATTCATTACGAGCAACAATGTTCTTAGAGAGCTCTGTAATTTCTCCTTCAAGTTTTTTAGATTCAGCTTGTAGAGTTTCATTCTCAGCTTCCAAGTTCGTTTGTTGAGTTTGGATAGCTGTAACTTGCGTTTGGATTTCATCTACTTGTTTTTGAGCTTCTTTTTGTTGAGATGTCAAATTACTAATCTTACTATCTTGAGCAGCAATCTTTTCATCAGTTGTTTCAGCGTGGACAGTTGTCAATACCGCCGCTTGAGAAACCAATACTGTACTTAACAAAAGTGACGCTAAGATTTTTTTCTTCATATTGTGTAGATACTCCTTCTATTTAAGACATTACTAGTATACCAAAAAAAGACATAATAAATATTACGCCTTTGTTACATTTTTATTTCTTTCTTATAGATAACATTTTTCAAAAATATATTGGAAAATAAGCATCCATAAAAAGTTTAAAATCATTGACGGGACAAGGCTGTAGACGATGAAAACTGGCATAGATTCTACTGTCAATCCCATAGCAAGAGCAAGGAGATAGCTCCCCATATCAAATAGGAAACTCATCACAACTATTGTTAACATTCTTGTCCAACGGTTTAGCAAAATTACACTATTAAATTTATGGAGCGAAGCACCTATCAAGATAAATAGAAGTGTCGCAATTCCTATCAAGTGGAAAAAATAGATATCGTACACCAAACCCACTATACAGCAATAAGCTAGATAGAGGTATTCTGAAACCTCAATTGTCTCAAACAAGAGAAATAAAAACAAAAAATGACTTGCTAAATGAAAGTGAGGGAAGAAGGATCCCGCCAATTGTCCAATATGTGCATCAATTAGTACGACAAAAGGGAGTAAAAAGAAAATACCAATTTGTTTTAACAGTCTCATTGTTAATTCCCCACTAACTCTACCACATGAAGATTTTTGGTGTCAGCACTTAACTTGACTGTTACTTCCTTTGTTAGATAATCACTGCTGTGTGTTGTAGCAACAACCTCTCCAACAGGAATATCCTTAACATTAAAGTTTCCGAGCCCCCCTGTAGTCACCTTGTCTCCTGCGCTAATGTCACTGTTACTATTTAATTGGCTAATTTTAAGCAGTTCTGACTCCTTATCATAACCAACGATGATTCCGTAAATTTCAGTAGAACCATGCAGGATTTTAACAGAAATTTTGTCTGAATTTTCGGTGTTTGTCAATAGGTTGATCGTTGTTGAATGATCCTCCACCTTTGAAACACTACCAATCAAACCCCCGTTTGCAATGGCCAACATATTTTCAGAAGCTCCTTTTGAACTTCCCGCATCAATTGTTAACTCTTGTTTCCAAGATACTGGAGCTCGCATAATCACATCTGCTGCAATGGTTTTTGTAGCCTGCAATTTTGACTTCATATCCAGCAACTGACGTAATTGTTCATTTTCATTTTTTAAACTTTCTGATTGATTAGACTCCACCTCTAGTTGATAAAGTTGTTTCTTTAGACTCTCATTTTCATTGTAAGTCTGCGTCAAATGTCCCAAATCCGATTTGAAAGTATCAAACCACTGAAAGGGTTTTTGAACAATTCTATCCACTAAGGAAATCCCATCTCCTAGTTTCGTCACAATAGCACTTGAATAGGTTGTCACTAATAGAACAGAAACTGCCAGAACTGTGACAAAAACGATGATTAGATATTTTGATTTTTTAAAACGGTTCATATTCCTACCTTTATACTAAAAACCTGCTACTGTGAGCTTTTTATCAATCCTACAAATCTGCTAAGATTTTAAGAAAAATAAGAAACATCCCAGTACCAAAATCACAAGAATTGTCAGTGTATCCTTTTGACTCCATCTCAATTGTCTATACTGACTTCTACCCTTTCCTCCCTGATAACCACGCGCTTCCATGGCTATTGCCAATGAATCTGCTCGCTTTAAACTAGTCGCAAAAAGAGGAATTAAAATCGGAATCATTGCCTTTACTTTTTGAACGATGCTACCTTCGCCAAAGTCAACTCCACGAGCTTTTTGAGCATTCATAATTCTCGTCGTGTCATCCATCAAGGTTGGAACAAAACGCAAACTCATTGATAACATGAGGCCAATTTCATGAACGGGAACTTTCACACGTTTCAGCGGTGCTAAAAGAGCTTCAACTGCAGCTGCCAGACTCAAAGGCATGGTCGTTAATGTTAGCAAGGTTGAAAAGAAAATAATCAACACAAAACGACAGAAAATGATTCCTGCTTGTTGCAAAGCATAATCCGTTATTTTTATAAAAGAAAACTCAAATAGGACATTTCCACTTGAAATGAAAAAGAGCTGAAAAAGAGTCGTAAAGGCGATCAAGAAGAACATGGATTTTAATCCCTGAACGAAAAATGAGAGAGAAACGCCCGATAATGCGATAAATATACCTGTCGCTACAAACAGAACGAGATTGGTGAGGGGATTATTGGCCCAAAATACAATCAAAATCAGCAGGATCATGGCAAGCAATTTACTACGTGGATCCAAGCGATGAATGATGGAATCCCCTGGTATATAACGCCCTAAAATCATACTATCCATTTAGCGACTCCTTAAACTCCTCTATCTTGATTGGCAGTTTTTTAAAAGCTACACCTCTGTCTGCCAAACGCTTACAAAAGGCTGTGATTTTAGGCACACCTAACTGTACCTTTTCCATAGAGGCTACATCTTGAAAGACATCACTTGGTTTGCCACTTTTGACCAAACGCCCCTTTTCCATAACATAAACCTGATCAGCATATGCAGCTACATCATCCATCAAATGCGTTACCAGAACGATTGTCATTCCAGCAAGGTGAAGCTCTTTAAACAAGGTCATCAATTCTTTTCTGCCAAGAGGATCTAGTCCAGCTGTTGGCTCATCCAAAACCAAGACAGTTGGCTCCATGGCTAGCATACCTGCTATAGCCACACGTCTCATCTGACCACCCGAAAGTTCAAAAGGACTGCGCTCAAAGAGTGACTCATCGATGCCTACCAAGGCTAACTTTTCTCGCGCAATTTTCTTGGCCTCTTCCTCAGAAACTCCAAAATTTTGCGGTCCAAATGCAACATCTTTCAAAACAGTCTCTTCAAAAATCTGATTTTCAGCAAATTGAAACACTAGACCAACCTGCTTTCGAATCTGGCGAATTTCTTTATTGGTTGATGTAGGGGTAATGACGGTATCAAAAACTCGAACAGAGCCCTTACTTGGTACCAATAGGCCATTTAAAAGCTGTAAAATCGTTGATTTCCCACTACCTGTGTGCCCTACTAAAGCTGTATAGGAACCATCCTCAATCGTCAAAGAAACATCAGCCAAGGCTGATGAAGATAGGGGAGTTCCCTCTTGATAGGTAAAGCTCACATTTTCTAGAGTAATTCCCATAACTTGTCCTCTAGCTCTCCTTCTGTCAAATAGCCATCTGGCAACTGATAACCAGTCTCTCTCAAAGATTCTCTCAATTGATTAGTAAAAGGTTCATCCAACCCTATCTGGTCAAGGTCAGCCCGAGAAAAAAGTTCTCTTGGGCTGCTGGTTGACTCCACTTGGCCTTTTTTCATGACCAAGACACGGTCACTCATCGCAACTTCTTCTAAGTCATGTGTAATGGAGACGACTGTCATCTGATGGTCTTTTCGAATCTCTTGAACTGTCTGAATCAGTTCTCTTCGTCCCTCGGGGTCCAACATACTTGTAGCCTCATCTAGAATTAAAATAGCTGGCCTCAGAGCAACAACTCCTGCAATGGCCACACGTTGTTTTTGGCCACCAGATAAACGAGCTGGTTCTCTCTTCTTAAAGTCCAGCATCCCCACCAACTCCAAAGATTCAGTCACTCTCTTCTTCATTTCTTCACGAGGAAGTCCCTGATTTTCTAAACCAAAGGCGACATCATCTTCAACAGTTGCCCCCACAAATTGGTTATCTGGATTTTGAAAAACCATACCAATTTGACGACGTAAGTCCCAAACGTTCTCAGAGGACAGCAATTGCCCATCTATCCAGATTCCCCCAGACTCTGCTTCAAGCAATCCATCAATCAAACGGATAGTTGTCGATTTTCCACTCCCATTATGACCTACAATCGAAAGCCATTCTCCCCGTTTCACGTGAAACGAGACATTATTAACGTCATAATGATCCTGGTCTTCCTTATAACGAAAAGACAGATTTTTTACTTCAATAATCGATTTCATTTCGAACCAAATGTCCCTTTGAATACATGAGCGCTACCCTTGAAATAATCATAACCAGAGTAGATAGTGAAAAACAAAGCGATATAAAGCAACAGCTGACCAATTAAATTCCAATGTAAGAGCAAAAAGATAATGGCAAACATCTGACTAAAGGTCTTGATTTTCCCTGGCATCGCTGCTGCTAGAACTGTCCCTCCCATCTCAACAAGCAACAAACGCAAGCCTGTCACCGCAAGTTCACGACAGATGATAATAGCAACAACCCAAGCTGGAGCCATACCCAACTCAATCAACATAATAAAAGCTGACATAACCAACAGCTTATCGGCCATCGGATCAGCAAACTTTCCAAAGTTGCTGACTACATTCCATTTACGAGCAAGGTAACCATCGAGATAATCCGTTATACTAGCAACTGCAAAGATAATCGCTGCCAGCAGGTGACTGCCTTGTGAATGGCCCAAAGTCAAAATAAGAATAAAGAGAGGTATAAAGAGAATTCTACCAATAGTTAATACATTAGGAATTTGTTCTTTTTTCATTGATTTTTCCTTAATCTGTAGTGAATGTAAGTGTTACAGTTCCAGTCTGAGTTGTCAGCTTCGAGGTATCGATTGTTTGATTGTCCACAGTCACAGTAACTCCCTTCACTACACCTAAAGTAATAGTAACGGGATTCTTAGTTGAAACTGTTGTTTTTGCATTCTTATTGTCTGCAGATAGTGTCACACCACCCTCCAGCTCACTTCCTGAAACACTTACCCAACTAGTTGCATCTGATACTGCCAGTTGAACAGTAGCGGTTTCCTTACTCGTTTTATACCGAGCTTCAATGCGGTTCCCTTCACCTGAAACGGTAATAGTTGATTCCGTAATAGAAGATGAGCTTGATACCTGACTACTAGAAGATGAACTAGATGAGGTTGTTGAACTAGATGAGGTTGTTGAACTAGTTGAGTTCACAACACTATAGTTAGCTGAAGAAGGTCTTGGCTGAGTTTGGATGTAGTTCCAAACATAGTAAGTGACAAAAATTAAAATTGACAAAGCAAATAGCACAAAATAAAATAAGGGGAGATAAGACGTTTTTTTCTTATTTGATCGTCTACGACCAGACAGGTCTTCTTCATCAACATCGACCTCTTCATAGGTGATCATACTACCTGAATCATAGGCATCCAAAACAATTCTTTCATCTAACTCTACTGCCCAGGCATATTTTCTTAAAAAAGAACGAGCGTAAAAAGTGCTAGGAAGTTGATTGAAATCATCCGCCTCCATTGCTTCTAGAAAATGTAACTGAATTTCAGTTTTTTTCTGCAATTCTTCTATACTCAATCCTTGGTTAATTCTAGCTAAACGCAAAACCTCGCCAATTGTTTTTTTTCTCATACTTACCATTCCTTCTTTCTAGTGTTCTTGCCTTATTTAGGCTGGAAAAATTGTAAAATCAACTAGATCACCATTATCAATCAAACGATGCCCAGCTTCAAGAACATCTTCCAAAGTAATTTCCTGTAAAATTTTCGGAAAATCAAAAATTGTTTCTCCGCGATCCATCGGATCGTATTGAGTTGCAATAAATTCCAAAGAGTTCATACTACTGAAAAATTCTCCAAACATCTCACTCTTAACAAGATCGAGATGCTCCTCAGTAATATCTTCATCACTACTAAACTGACGAATCGCTTTCCGAAACTGGTGCGACAAAGAAACAGGTTCCTTGGTATCCATCATCAATATCACAAAATGAAAGCGACTATTTACCTCAACCTCTAGTGACAATGACGCATCTAACTTCCCTGTCTCGTATAATTTTTGAAAACGATCCGAAGTACAGCCAAACATCATCGTAAATAGCAATTTCAATAAAATGTTGTAACGATAAGACTCCTCTTCCGTTATTTGACCAGTTCCTCTAATAGCGACAGCAAGTTTGGGTGAAGAAACTTCCATCCGAAGACTATCTGTTTTCTTCACAGGTTGCAAAGGTAATTGCTCTTTTGAAACTGTAAACTGCTCTAAAATCTTATTTTCCTTTTTCGAAAAGTATTCCTCAACAACTTTTACATCAATATTTCCAACTAAAAACAGTGACATGTTGACAGGTTTGTAAAAGTCTGTAAAGTTCTCTTTTAAATTTGAAACTTGAATCTCAGAAATTGATTTCTCACTCCCAACAATGTCTGTCGCTAAAGGAGTATCAGGATAAAGATTGGCTAATGTTGCAAAAAACAAACGCGAATCTGGATCATCTTGATACATTTCTCGTTCTTGATGGATAATATCTTGTTCCCTCAAAACAGACTCTTCTGTAAAATGAGCATCTCCAACTAACTCATCAAGTAAATCTAAATTATCTAATAAATAGTCAATTGTTGAAAAAAGATAGCTAGTCTTGGTAAAGCTTGTAAAGGCATTGCTGTCTGCACCTAATCGAGTAAAAGCAGTCATCATATCTTCAGAATTTTCTCGTTCAAACAATTTATGTTCAAGAAAATGGGCAATTCCTGCTGGATGATGACGTAAACCTTTGTCCAAGCTTGTATAAGTTGCATCTACAGAACCAAATTGAACCGTTACAATCCCATAAACCTCATTGAAATCTTGCTTAGGGAGTAAAGAAACTGTCAACCCATTTGACAATTTTGTTTTGTAGACTGTTTCCTTTACAGCAGAATAGTATTTTTTTTCAAAAGTAACCTTTGTCATTCTACTCCTTCCATAAAGTAAATCGCTTTTAACTTTAAACTGTTGGCAGCTTTACATATAGCTTCTTTATCAACACTCTCTAATTTTGCCACCAATCGATCCATATCAAAGCTTGATTTTCCCAATAGAGCATTCAAATAGACTCTTTCAACTAGGGTTTGTTGATTATCTTGAGCCATCAACAAAGATCGTCGAATCATCTCCTTGGTTTGTTCAAGTTCAAAATCTGTAAAGTTACCCTTTTTCAAATCTAGCAATTGATGATTCATCATTTTTCTAGCCTGATTTCGATTTTCTCTATCAATACCCGCATACATCCTTAACAGACCACTAAACAAATCCAATTGACTCGAGACTGTGTAGGCTATCCCAGCATTTTCACGAACATTTGTAAAAAGTTTCGAATGTGCAAATTCACCCAACAAACCATTCATAACAAGCATGGGCAAGTGCTCATCATCACCATATTTTACAGGAGAATGATAGCCTAATTCTAAAATAGATTGCCCAACATTCCTCTGAATCATTCCTTCTCGTAGGACATTCGAATAAGATTGATGGTACTGGATAGTGACGCCGTTCTCTCTAGCTGTAAAGGGTAATGACTTCAGCGATTCTGTAATTTCTACTTCATTAAAATCACCTAAGAAAAAGAAATCAATACGATCATTCTTCAGAGCATTTTGAAAGCACGTGTAGCTACTTTCTGGAGACTCATTTGAAATGCTATTTCGTAAATCACTGTATCTCAATTGAAGACGCTCATCATGGAAGAACAAGCTATCCAACTCCTTATGAGCAAAATAAAATGAATCATCCATATCAGTAGCTAAACTAGCCAATAACTGTTTTCTTTCAATTTCAAATAAAGCTGACTCAAAAGCACCATCTTGAGCTAAGGGAGCAAATAAAGTCTGTTTCACCAATTCCAAAATTCGAGAAGTCAAGACATTCTTTTTACTTAAAAAATCATCCCTCACATAAGTAAATGTTAAGTCAAGAATATGTGCCTGTCCCCTACGATAAGCACTTGTGGAAATATCTGTTCCATATAAACTTGCCAAGTATCTGCGAAATACTTGAGATGTTGGGTAAACTTGATTTGCCGTCTCCAACATACTCGCGCTCAACATACGTCCTGCTATCGTCTCAAGAGATAAGGGAGCAGTAAAACGAATGGTAATTTTATTTGTTTTAAACTTTTGGGATTGAACAAAATGTGCTGAAATTCCAGGCACTAATTCCATACCTTACCTCCTTACATATAGAGTTCTATTATACCACGAAAATTAAAATTTTTCTTGTTCTCTTTATAGCTTTAAAGAGTAAAACCGTTTTCATTTCAGCTAACTTTCCTTCAGCTATTTCAAGGAAAATATGGTATAATACCAAAGATTGAGGTGAATTATGGAATACAAATTATTTGAAAAATTTATTACGCTCCAAGCCCTCCTAAAAGAACTTGGAATTATACAAAGCGGTGGTGCTATCAAATCCTTTTTAATAGATCATCAAGTTTACTTTAATGGTGAGTTAGAAAGTAGACGTGGGAAAAAAATCCGTATTGGAGATACGATTGACATTCCTGATTTAAAGATTGACATCACCTTGACACAACCAAGTTTAAAAGAGCAAGAAGAGTATCAAGCAGATAAGATTGAGAAAGAGCGAATTGCTAAACTTGTCAAAGAGATGAATAAAGGTGTCAAGAAAGAAAAACAAAAAACTTCTTCATCGCCTAAAACCAAACAAGTTCCACGTTTTCCAGGAAGATAACCATGTGGCTCCAACATTTAACAATTAAAACCTTTCGAAACTACAAAGAGGCAAAAATTGATTTCAATCCAAAATTAAATGTCTTTCTAGGTCAAAATGCACAAGGAAAAACCAATATTCTAGAAGCAATCTATTTCTTAGCCTTGACACGTAGTCATCGGACTCGTACAGATAAAAATCTCATTCATTTTGATAACGAGCAACTCCATCTTTCTGGCTTGCTACAGAAAAAAACAAGCTCTATCCCTCTAGAAATTGATTTAACGCCAAAAGGGCGTGTGACTAAGGTCAATCACTTAAAACAAGCTCGCCTATCAGACTACATCGGTCATATGAATGTTGTCCTCTTCGCACCTGAAGATCTCCAGCTAATTAAGGGAGCACCTTCTGTCCGTCGAAAATTTATCGACATCGAACTGGGACAAATTAAACCAATCTACTTGTCAGACTTGTCAAACTACAATCATATACTCAAGCAAAGAAATACTTACCTAAAATCCAGCCAGAAGATTGATGAAACATTTCTGTCAGTATTAGATGATCAGTTAGTAGAGTATGGTTGTCGCGTCATAAAGCATCGGATAAAATTCATTAAAGACTTAGAGAAATTTGGTCAAAAAAAACACTTAGAAATTTCAAATAAATTAGAAGGCTTGTCAATATCTTATCAATCATCTGTCAACTTCACTGATGAAGAACAGCTAACAAGTTCTTTTAAAATTGCTTTGGAGAAAAGCAGATCCAGAGACTTATTTAAAAAGAATACTGGAGTTGGCCCTCATCGAGATGATATTTCTTTTTATATCAATGGTATGGATGCTAGTTTTGGAAGCCAAGGTCAACATCGTAGTCTTGTGCTTTCTATCAAACTAGCAGAGATTGAGCTAATGGAAAGCATTACCAACGAGTCTCCTATACTATTGCTTGATGATGTTATGAGCGAACTTGACAATACACGGCAACTAAAATTACTAGAAACCATTTCTCAATCTATCCAAACCTTTATTACAACAACAAGTTTAGACCACTTACAAAACTTGCCAGAAAACCTTAGTATTTTCAATATTCAAAACGGTAAAATTTCTGTAAATCAAAATTGACAACTTTGTAAACAAAAAGAACTCCTGAAAATCAGGAGTTCTTTTTTACCTTTTTTACTACTTACATGGAGTAGTTTGGCGCTTCATTAGTAATTTGCACATCATGAGGATGGCTTTCTTTTAGACCAGCCCCAGACATTTCAATAAATTGAGCATTATCATGTAGTTCTTTAAGGTTAGCTGCACCACAGTAACCCATACCAGAGCGAATACCACCAATCATTTGGAAGACAATATCAGCTGCTGCTCCTTTATAGGCAACACGGCCTTCAATTCCTTCTGGAACAAGTTTGTTTGCTTCATTGACAGAACCTTGGAAGTAACGGTCACTTGAACCTTTCTTCATTGCAGCGATTGATCCCATACCACGATAAGTCTTAAACTTACGTCCTTGGAAAATTTCCGTTTCGCCAGGCGCTTCGTCTGTTCCTGCAAACATTGATCCAAGCATAACTGCATTCCCACCTGCAGCAAGGGCTTTCACGATATCTCCAGAGTACTTGATTCCACCATCAGCAATAATCGTTTTTCCATATTCGCGCGCAACTGCTGCCGCATCATAGATTGATGTAACTTGTGGAACACCAACCCCTGCAATCACGCGAGTGGTACAAATAGAACCTGGTCCGATACCGACTTTGACAACATCTACACCTGCATCATAAAGAGCACGCGCACCTTCTGCAGTGGCAATATTACCCGCAATCAAAGTGCGGTCTGGGAAGTGAGCACGAATCTCAGCAATTTTACGCAAGACACCTGCAGAATGACCATGTGCAGTATCAATAACAATCGCATCCGCTCCTGCTTCAAAAAGAGCCTCTGCACGTTCAAATGTATCTGAAGTAACACCTACTGCACCAGCAACTAGAAGACGACCAAACTCATCTTTTGCTGCATTAGGAAATTCAATTACTTTTTCGATATCTTTAATAGTAATCAAGCCAGAAAGACGACCTTCTTCATCAACCAAAGGAAGTTTTTCAATACGGTGTTCTTGAAGAATACTTTCAGCTGTTGCAAGATCTGTACCAACAGGAGCAGTAACAAGATTTTCACTGGTCATATGGTTTGAGATTGGCTGATTGTAATCTGAAATAAAGCGAAGATCTCGGTTTGTTAGAATACCAACCAATTTACGATTTTCAAGTGTCTCCACAACTGGAACACCACTGATACGGTAACGTCCCATCAGTTCATCTGCTTCAGCAATAGTGTGTTCTGGAGTCAAGAAGAATGGATCAATAATAACACCATTTTCAGAACGTTTTACCTTGCGAACTTCATCTGCCTGTTGCGCAATAGACATATTTTTATGGATTACTCCAAGACCACCCGCACGAGCAATGGCAATAGCCATTTGACTTTCTGTGACTGTATCCATGGCGGCTGTTATAATTGGGATATTTAAAGTCAGATTATCTGCCAATTTTGTTGTTAAATCTGCATCATTAGGCAACACATGACTTTCTGCTGGAATGAGCAATACATCATCAAAGGTAAAACCTTTTTTTAAAAATTTAGTATCCCAATTAGACATTGAAGTTTCCTCTTTTCTTTCTTTTTGAGCTTGACTCTTTTTGTATTGTATCTATCATACCATTCTATGAAAATTTGTCAATTATATTTATGGTAGAAATCATAAAAAAACTATCCCTGTGATCCTATGGAAGAGATAGTTTTACGATTCATATTTTATCTATTATTTAAAATAATTTAGTCCCATTGCTCCCTTAACTTCAGATAGAGTTTGACCTGCAACCTCACGTGCTTTTTCACTACCTTTTTGAAGCATATTGTACACTTCTCCCATATCCTTAGCAAATTCGATACGGCGCTCACGAATAGGACCAAGTTCCCGTTCTAATATTTCAAGTAGATAACGTTTCGTCTTCACATCACCAAGACCACCACGTTGATAATGTTCTTTCATGTCCGCAATTTCTTGAGCATCTTCTGGACGACCAAACACATCTAGATAATGGAAAACCATGTTTCCTTCAATCTTACCTGGATCCTCAACACGAATATGATCCGGGTCTGTATACATACTCATGACTTTTTTACGCAACGTATCCACATCATCTGCTAGATAAATACCATTATTAAGGGATTTAGACATTTTAGCATTTCCATCTAGACCAGGTAGACGGCCCGCTCTTTCATTTTCTGGGTAAATACCTTCTGGTTCCACCAAAACATCACAGTTATAAGCATGATTAAAGGAACGAACAATCTCACGAGTTTGTTCAATCATTGGTTTTTGGTCTGTTCCTACAGGAACATAATTAGCCTTGAAGGCAGTAATATCAGCTGCTTGCGCAATCGGATAAACCAAAAATCCTGTCGGAATACTTTCTCCAAACCCTTTCTGAGCAATCTCTGTTTTCACTGTAGGATTGCGCTCTAAACGTGCTAGTGACACTAAATTCATATAGTACATAGACAGCTCAGCCAACTCTGGAATCTGGCTTTGAATAAAGATAGTTGATTTACTTGGATCCAATCCAACTGCTAGATAATCCAAGACAACATTCCCAATCGATTCTACAATCGTTTGAGGGTCTTTGGCGTGATCTGTCAATGCTTGTTGGTCCGCCAAAAAAACAAACATCTCATACTTGTCTTCTTCCTGCAGTAATACTCTATTTTTAAGACTCCCAACATAATGTCCAATATGCAGTTTTCCTGTTGGGCGATCTCCTGTTAAAATAATGGGTTTCGTCATTTTTTTCTCCTCCGAAATGGTCTCTTCAATTATAGCATTTTTTTGTTAAAATAACAGAAAATTATTTAAATCAAACAACTAACTCATTGTAAACAAACCTGTAAACTTAATTGACATAAAATTGACAAACAAAAATTTGAATATTTCTCTCTTTTCTAGTAGAATAAATATATTACATATTATAGGAGAAAAACATTGCTTACAGTATCTGATGTTTCACTACGTTTTAGTGATCGCAAACTTTTTGATGATGTCAATATCAAATTTACAGAAGGAAATACATACGGATTAATTGGTGCTAATGGTGCTGGGAAGTCTACATTCTTAAAAATCTTAGCTGGTGATATTGAGCCAACAACTGGTCACATCTCTCTTGGTCCAGATGAACGTCTCTCTGTTCTCCGTCAAAATCATTTTGACTATGAAGATGAGCGAGTTATTGATGTCGTTATTATGGGAAATGAAAAACTTTACAACATCATGAAAGAAAAAGACGCCATTTACATGAAGGAAGATTTTTCAGATGAAGATGGTGTTCGTGCAGCCGAACTCGAAGGTGAATTTGCTGAACTTGGAGGTTGGGAAGCAGAAAGTGAAGCGTCTCAACTACTTCAAAACCTAAACATTCCAGAAGAATTGCACTATCAAAACATGAGCGAATTGGCCAATGGTGAAAAAGTGAAGGTTCTCCTTGCTAAAGCCTTATTTGGTAAACCTGATGTTCTTCTTTTGGATGAGCCAACCAATGGTTTAGATATCCAATCGATTACTTGGCTAGAAGACTTCTTGATTGATTTTGATAACACCGTTATCGTAGTATCCCACGACCGTCACTTCTTAAACAAAGTGTGTACTCATATGGCCGACCTTGACTTTGGAAAAATCAAACTCTATGTCGGAAACTACGACTTCTGGAAGGAATCTTCTGAGCTTGCTGCTAAATTGCTAGCAGACCGTAATGCCAAGGCAGAAGAAAAAATTAAGCAATTGCAAGAATTCGTTGCTCGCTTCTCTGCCAACGCTTCTAAGTCAAGACAAGCAACGTCTCGTAAAAAAATGCTTGACAAGATTGAATTAGAAGAGATTGTGCCATCTAGTCGTAAATATCCATTTATCAACTTTAAAGCAGAACGTGAGATTGGTAATGATCTCTTGACAGTAGAAAATCTAACTGTAAAGATTGATGGTGAAACTATCCTAGACAATATTAGTTTCATCTTGCGTCCAGGTGATAAGACAGCTCTTATTGGACAAAATGACATCCAAACGACTGCATTAATTCGTGCAATCATGGATGACATCGACTATGAAGGAACTGTCAAGTGGGGAGTTACTACTAGCCGTTCTTACTTGCCAAAAGACAACTCGGCTGATTTTGCAGGAGGAGAGTCAATCCTTGACTGGTTGCGTCAATTTGCAAGTAAAGAAGAAGATGACAATACCTTCCTACGTGGTTTCCTTGGTCGTATGCTCTTTTCTGGAGATGAGGTTAACAAACCTGTAAACGTCTTGTCAGGGGGAGAAAAAGTACGTGTCATGCTTTCAAAACTCATGCTCTTGAAATCAAATGTCCTTGTACTTGATGATCCAACAAATCACTTGGACTTGGAATCTATCTCAAGCTTGAACGATGGATTGAAAAACTTTAAAGAATCAATCATCTTTGCTAGTCATGATCACGAGTTCATTCAAACTTTAGCAAACCATATTATTGTTTTGTCTAAGAATGGCGTCATTGATCGTATCGATGAAACCTATGATGAATTCCTAGAAAATGCAGAAGTACAAGCAAAAGTTAAAGAACTTTGGAAAGATTAAATAAGACTTCAAAACTCAGTTGGGGTAACCAACTGAGTTTTCTATCATTCTACGAGGTAACATGAAATCATTTTTTAAAACATATTGGACCTATTTTGTTTCTTTCATCATTCCTTTAGTAATTATGACTGGAGTATACCTAACTCAAGGTATCTACTGGAATAGCGATTCATCTCCACTATTAGGAGATGGTTTTCATCAATACGTTATTTTTGATGTAGCTTTACGAAATATTCTACATGGAAATGGCAGTTTGTTTTACACCTTTACAAGTGGCCTCGGACTGAATTTCTATGCTCTATCTAGTTATTACTCGGGTAGTTTTCTCTCACCTCTGGTTTACTTTTTTAATCTGTCGAATATGCCAGATGCTGTTTATCTGACCACTCTCTTAAAATTTGGATTGATTGGTCTGTCAACCTTCTTTAGTCTAAATAGATTATTTAAAGATATCCCAAAATTTTTAAAACTTGCCTTATCTACTTCCTATGCTTTAATGAGCTTCACTGTCAGTCAGTTAGAGATTAAAACCTGGCTAGATGTTTTTATCTTAATTCCTTTAATTATAACTGGTTTACACCTACTTATAACACAAAAGAAGCGCCTACTATACTTTACAAGTTTGTCAATCTTATTTATTCAAAATTATTATTTTGGGTATATGACAGCATTGTTTCTTATTTTCTGGTATCTCTGCCAAATTTCTTGGGACTTTAAAACTCGAAAATCATCTTTTATAGATTTTATTATCACTTCCTTTTTAGCAGGAATGGCTAGTTTGATTATGACTCTTCCTACACTGTTTGATTTACAAACTCATGGGGAGAAGTTAACTGCCATCACAAAATTAAAAACAGAAAGTAGCTGGTATCTGGATATTTTCGCAAAACAATTCATTGGATCTTTTGATACAACTAAGTATGGATCCATACCAATGATTTTTGTTGGATTGCTTCCTTTTATTTTAACCATTCTATTTTTCACAATAAAATCCATAAGGTTTCACGTGAAACTTATCTATGCAATTTTTTTTACTTTTTTAATAACAAGCTTTTACATAGAGGCACTTGATTTATTTTGGCAAGGGATGCATACCCCGAATATGTTTTTGCATCGCTATGCTTGGATTTTTTCCACTCTGTTAATTTATACTGCAGCAGAAGTATTAAATCGTCTGAAAGAACTGAAGCTATGGAATCTATTTTTCTCACTTTTTCTTGTACTAACAGGATTTTTGGCCACTGTCTATTTTAAATCACACTATTCTTTTTTAACTGATTTGAATATCCTACTCACTCTTGAATTTCTACTAGTTTATGCTCTTTTACTTCTTGCAGTCATTAGAAAGTTTATCTCTGTAAATCTATTTGCAATTCTTTTGTCTATATTTATAACAGCTGAGATAAGCTTAAATGCTTCATCTCAAATGGAAGGAATAGCTAAAGAATGGGCCTTTGCTTCTCGTAGCGCCTATAATAGAGATATCACCGCTATGGAATCCATTCTAAACCAAATTGACAATCCATTTACACGTACTGAAAAACTGCAAATTCAGACTGGGAATGACAGTATGAAATTTAACTACAATGGAATCTCTCAATTTTCGTCTGTACGAAATCGTTCAGCTAGCACTAGTTTGGATAAACTGGGATTCAAATCCTCTGGAACTAACCTCAATCTCCGTTATGCAAATAATAGTCTTTTAGCAGATAGTTTATTTGGAATCCAGTACAATATTTCTGAAACTTCACTTGATAAGTATGGCTTTCAAGAGATTTATCAAAAGGATCATTTAACCTTATATAAAAATCAACTCTCTTTACCCATTGCCTTTGCCACTCAATCTATTTACACCGATGTAAACTTTAATAATCACACTCTAGATAATCAGGCTTTATTTATAAACCATCTTGCTAATCTCAACATGGATTACTTCTCCCAAATAGCATATGATAAAACAGATACTTCAGATGGTTTAACGAGCATCACAGGTTCTGCGAATGAAGATGCAAAGATTGATTATCAAATTGAGGTTCCTCAAAATAGTCAAGTCTATCTCTCTTTTTCAAATCTTCATTTTACAAACGATAAGCAAAAGAAAGTTGACATCATTGTCAATGGAGAAAAAAAGACTTTTACAACTGACAATGCTTTCAATTTCTTTAATTTAGGCTATACAGAAGAACAAAAAACTTTCAATATCAGTGTTAGTTTCCCTGGAAATTCTCAGGTGTCATTTGAATCTCCAACCTTCTATCGTTTAGATACTCAGGCTCTTACTGAGGCAATTCAAAAGATTAAAGAACAACCTGTAGAAGTATCCACCTCTAAAAATAAAGTCTTTGCTACATATGAAGTAAAACAAGATACCTCTATTTTCTTCACTATTCCTTATGACAAAGGTTGGTCTGCATACCAGGATGGGAAAAAACTTGAAATCAAGCAGGCTCAAACTGGTTTTATGAAAGTTGATGTTCCAAAAGGAAAAGGCACCATTACACTTTCCTTTATTCCCAATGGTTTTGTTATTGGAGCAGCCTGCTCACTAACTGCCCTTCTTCTTTTTGGGATCTATAATCACAGACGAAATTTATCTAAGACAGAAAAAGATTGACCAATTCCTTGGTCAATCTTTTTAATCTTCTTCCATTTTCTTAGGTTGATAAGCTAGCATACCTAAAGCAGTAAAGAAAGCTAGTGTTATAATAAGGAAAATCACTTGGTGATGAATATTTCCTGTCATAGAGATTGTTTGTCGTAAACCTGATACAGAGTAACTCATTGGTAACCAAGGATTGACACCCTTAAAGAAATCATTTGTCAAAGCAAGTGGATAGGTCCCTGCACTTGATGCTAACTGTAATAAAAGTAAAATAAGAGAGAAGAAAGCTCCTATACGACTATTCCAAGTTGTTAAAGCTGTCACCATAGACATGAAAGCTAAACTTGTGATTATAATTAGAATCAAGGTCCTCATCTCATGGTTCGCAGTCAATCCAATAAGATGGACACCTCCATAAACTAAAACACCTGCTAAGACAGCTATAATCCCATTTATTTCAGAGCGAGACTTCAACCAAGCCCAACGGCTCTCTGGATGACGTCCAGAAGGCAACTTAGCAAAAATCATATTGGTAGATATAGCAGCAACAAAAAGAGCAACTGATATCATATAAGGAGCCATGGCAATCCCATTCACAGGAACTTGGTCATTGTCTGTTTTTGAGAGAACTAGAGGTTCAGATAATGTTTCTGCATTTTTAGATTCTGTCGAAGCTGATTTGAGTTGATTATTAGCATTGCCTAATCCTTGTCCTAATGAATCAACTCCTGTTTGTAAATCTTCAAGACTAGAGGTTAAAGTTGTTCCACCATCTGCTAGTTTTCCAGCACCATCTGCAATCTTCATAGCGCCACTTCCTAGTTGAGATGCTGCAGAAAGTAACTGTGTTGATTTATCTGTTAATTGACCAGAGCCAAATTGTAATGTAGTAATACCTGCTATCAGCTCTGGACTCTTATTATTCAATTGAGCAGAACCAGATGACAAACTTTCTATACCTGATACTAATTCTGGAGCTTTTCCAGCTAACGCATCTACTCCAGCTGTCAAGGTTGATGTGTTTTCTGTCAACTTACTTGATCCAGAAACTAATTGATCTAGACTAGTTGTTAAACTTGCATTCTTTTCACTTAGTTGATTAGCACCTATAGAAATAGTATCCAATCCTTTAGTATAGTTTACAACTCCTTTTTCAATTGACTGACTTCCAGGAACTAACTGATTATTTACAGAAGTTTGTAATGTTGTAAATCCATTTGACAAGGTTGTCAAGGAGCTAGATGCTGCAGGTAAGAGTTGATTTGCTTTCGTCTGCACATCAGATAGATTAGATACTTGTTGTTCTGAATTCTCTATACTTTCTTTTAATCCCCCTACTGTTGTTAAAATTGTTTTTGCTGACTCAATAATAGAATTAGAATTTTTAGAAATAGCTTCTGTCAGTTCTTTCTTTTGTTCCTCTGTAAGAGATTGATAAGTAGCTGTTGATTGAAGGTTAGCAATAGTTTTCTCTTGTTCTGTCTGACTTTTAGTCACAATATCCTGTGCAAGAGTTGTTAGATTTGGCAAAGCTTCTGAAAATTTACTTTTCAGTTGAGTGTCATCTGATATTGTAAGAGCTTGTAGTGTTTTATTTAGTTCTCCTAAGCTTGTTGCCAATTGCGCTATTTCTTCACTTTGTTGAGATGAGGACTCTAATTGACTTGAAATTTCTTTAATACCAGTATTTAATTGCTCCATTCCATCTCTTAGTGTATCTGATTGATTGGATAATTGACTTGTTCCGTTAGAAAGTTCTTTCACACTACTTGTATAAGCATTTACACCAACTGAAAATTGATTGAGACCTGTATCCAATTGTGAAACCCCACTTGTGTAGGACTTTATACCTGTATTTAGCTGATTTACACCTGTCACCAATTCAGGAGTTCTTGATGCTAATTGACCAAGTCCAGTGTCAACTTGTGAAACGGCATTTGTATAACTTTGTAAACCACTATTAAAAGTCCCTAGACCAATATGTAATTGCTCTATAGCAGATACATAGCTAGATAAACCTTTTGTAAATTGATCAGCTCCATTTGAAAAAGTTACACTTGAGTTAGCTAGAGTATTAAGATTTGTCGTCAATGTTTGACTTCCCGTCACCAACTGATTTGCTCCATTAGCCAATTGTTCACTTCCATCAGCTGCCTTGTTTATCCCAGACTTCAAATCATTCATTTTTTTAAACAAAGCCTTGGTATACGTTTCAGTAACATTAGTAGAAACGGTTTGTTTTAATTGTGTCATAGCTGAATCACTCATCTTACTTGCAATAAAACTATGCCCACTTGACGTCTGATAATCAATCTGCATTTGTTCAGGATGATTTGTTAGAATAGAAGTAGCCTTTTCAGATAAGTCACTTGGTAAAGTTACTACCATGTAGTAGTCACCATCTTCTAGACCTTTTTCCCCTTCCTCTTCATTAACAAAATGAAAATCTAAAGTCTTATTTTCTTTTAAATTAGACACCATGTCTTCACCAATTGTCATAGTCTGTCCATTATAAGAAGCTTCCTTATCTTTATTGACAACTGCCACAGGTAACTCCGATACTTGACCATATGGATCCCACATGGACGATAAAAATATAATGTTGTATAAAGCTGGAATGAGAGAAATCCCTATCATTACAATGATAAAGGTCGGTTTTTTAAAAATTTCTTTCCATTCTTTAAACATATTTCCTCCTTTTTTAAACATATTGTCTAAATTTTTGATATAATAGATTATACATTAAAAAATCTAAATTACAAGATAAAAAATACTTTTTTAGACATATAGTCTATTTTTGTGTACGAGGAGAAATTATGAAAGAAAGTAACAAACGTTTAAAAACAAAACGAATTATCGAAAATGCCATGGTTCAATTATTGATGGACCAGCCCTTTGATCAAATTTCTACTGTCAAGTTAGCAGAAAAAGCCGGAATTAGTCGTTCCAGCTTTTACACTCACTACAAGGATAAGTATGATATGATTGAACTCTACCAAAGTAAGCTATTTCATACCTTTGAGTATATTTTCCAAAAACATGCTCATCACAAAAGAGATGCTATTTTAGAAGTGTTTGAATATTTAGAGTCTGAACCACTATTAGCTGCTCTCTTGTCTGAAAATGGAACAAAAGAAATCCAAAATTTCTTGAGAAATAAGCTTCACATTATGCTTAGCACCGACCTTCAGAAACGCTTTATGAAACTACAACTCACTCCAATAGAATTAGAATACAGCAGTATTTATCTAACAAATGCCCTATTTGGTGTTTGCCAGACTTGGATTGCTCACGGAAAAAAAGAAAGTCCGCAAGAAATGACTGACTTCCTTATGAAAATGTTAGGTGATGTCAACTAAAAGAAAAAGAACACCAATGGTGTTCTTTTTTATCTGACTCCGCCAGTAGGACTCGAACCTACGACATCATGATTAACAGTCATGCGCTACTACCAACTGAGCTATGGCGGATAAAATAGTCCGTACGGGATTCGAACCCGTGTTACCGCCGTGAAAAGGCGGTGTCTTAACCCCTTGACCAACGGACCATCTATCTGTAGCAGATATAACCATTATATCAATTTCTTACTAATTGTCAATCACTTTTTAGATTTTTTCTCTAGAATATCTTTTAGTTTGCGGACTTTTAAACGAGTAATTGGACAACGATGATCTTCATAAAAGACAACTTCTAAATTCTTTCGATCAATTTCTCTCACATTTCCCACATTGACAAGGAAAGATTTATGGGAGCAATAAAATCGCTGGGTATGTTTATCCTTTTCCTGAATATCTGTCATAGTTCCATAGAATTCTTTTGCAAAATTCTTACCAATAATCCGAAGTTTATGAGAAACTCCTGTGGTTTCGATATACAAAATGTCATGGTAAGGAATTTTCAAATCATTTCCTTTATAGTTGTAATCAAAATAGTCTACAACATCTTCGTTTTCAAGCAGCATGCTCTTAGTGTAAAAAATACTCTGCTCGATGCGTTTTTTGAACAATTCATCATTGATATCTTTATCAACAAAATCTAGGGCTGATACCTGGTATTTGTACGTTAAGGTAGCAAATTCAGATCGACTAGTAATAAAGACAATAATAGCATAAGGATTGTGATGACGGATAAATTGAGCCACTTCAAAGCCTTTTTTCTCGATTCCATGAATATCAATATCTAGGAAATAAAGCTGGTTTACTTCATCATTTTCAATATATTCTTTAAACTCACGAACTTTTCCTGTTGTCTTATATGAAATAGGAATATTCGATTCTTCCGAGATTTCATTTAATATTCTCTCTAGTCTCACTTGATGTTCAATAACATCTTCTAAAATTAATACTTTCATTCGAATTCCCTCTTAAATCTAATAATTTGTCTAAATGTGTTGTCTTCCATCTCTGTTTCTAAGATAATGTTGTCATACTTATCTAAAATCTCTTTGACATTATTAAGTCCTAGACCTCTATTTCTTCCCTTGGTAGAGAAACCTAAGGCAAATAGATCCTCTGAAGGCGTCATAGTGATTTTGCATGAATTTTGGATAACTATAACTGTTTCAAAATCCATTTTAATGACTGCAACTTCCATTTGTTTCAAGTAACTATCTGTGGCACCTTCGACAGCATTATTTAATAGAATGCTCATGATGCGAACAAGATCAAGTAAATCCATTGACAATCTAGTAATAACATCTTTTACTTCCAATGTAAACTCTACATCATTTTTTCGTGCATAGACAATCGATTGAGCAATTAAACTTCGTAAAGCAGAATCTTCTATATTATTTAAATCAAAGTAAGTATATTTTTCTGACCTCAATTTCTGATTTGCTTTTACTAGGACTTCATTGTAAACCCTGTTAATTTCTTGTAAATCTCCACTGTCAATCGCCATTTGCATACTGACAAGCATCCCTGCATAGTCATGACGAAAACCTCGAATTTCATTATACAACTCCACAATTTCATCAGTATAAGTCTGTAAATGCTTTTGTTCAAATTTCTTTTGTTTTAGAGCAATCTCTTTTTCAATTTGAACCTTGTGAGAATTCATTGCAAAGAAAATCAATAACAAGCAAATAAAAACAATGGTTGATAAAATACTTCCGAAGCTATTTAAATGATGAGTTGTACTTACTATATCTGAAATAAACAATAAGATATGTAAACCAAAGAAAGCAACTATTACTTTTTTTAAAAAAGGATACAGATAATCTTTATCAAAATAGGTAAGTTCTAAATGGAAATAAGTAATAATTTTTTTAATAATAAAATATGTTAGTAATAGTACTCCTAAATAAAACATCACTTCATGTTCTATCACAAAAGCATCACCTGTTATAGAGGATAGGGTTACTGATAAAAAAGTATGTGTACTATGATATAATAAAGACAATAGTAAACTGATAAACATTCCTTTATGCTTATCATACTTCTTTAAAACTACTATAGAAGTATATAGAATAAAAGGAAATATAAACTTTTCAATCCCTAACCCAGCTAATGAAATAAAGTCAAAGAAAAATTCAGCTACAGACTGATATATAAATATACAGGCTATAAATAAATATCTTTCTTTTTTAGTTACTTTACAAATTAATTCATAGCTTATTGTTAAAATAAAAATATGAAGAATAACTATTCCAAATCCTAATAAACTCATCCTATCACCCTATAATATTACTACTTTGTCCTATTTGAAAAAAGATGTTTAAAAAAGTAAGGTAGTCTTTTATCTCCACCTCGAATCTCCTGCAATTCTGCCTCTGTTACCTCTTTAAATTGTTCCAACTTTACTGTATTTTTCATAATGAAATCTCCTGTATTATTTTTTCTTGTAAGTTAACTTACACATCTATTATACAAAATGAAGACCATGTAAGAAAAAATTCTTCCCAACTGTACATTTTTGCACCTGAAACGCACTTTTTTAAGAAAAAAGCTGGGATTTACCCCAGCTTCGCATCTAAAATTGATCCCAGCAGGATTCGAACCTGCGACCGTTCGCTTAGAAGGCGAATGCTCTATCCAGCTGAGCTATGAGACCTAACATGACCATTCTATCAAAAAACAAGAGCTAAGTCAATCTTCTATTTGTGGTAAGGAGAACCCTGTTGAATTGTAAAAGCACGGTAAATTTGTTCAACTAAAACCAATCTCATTAACTGATGTGGTAATGTCAGACGTCCAAAACTGACAGAAAGATTGGCCCTATTTTTTACAACAGGAGCTAGACCCAAACTCCCTCCAATGATAAAAGTAAGTGTTGAATATCCTTTGATAGAAGCTTGCTCTAGTTGCTTACTAAATTCCTCTGAGGAGAGTGTTTTTCCTTCAATAGCTAGTACAACGACAAAGTCCCTTTCTCCAACCTTAGAAAGAATTCTTTCACCTTCTGTTTCCAAGATTTTTTGATTTTCTAATTCACTGGCTTTGTCAGGTGTCTTCTCATCAGTAAGCTCAATCATTTCTAATTTGGCGAAACGTGAAATTCGTTTGGTATATTCAGCAATACCATCTTTAAGGTATTTTTCTTTTAATTTTCCCACTGTTACAATTTTTATTTTCATTCTTCTATTCTATCATATCCACACTTCATTTCACATCTTATACACACAAAAATCATTCAAAATTACTAGTGAATTCACAGAATAAAACGAGTTATCCACAACTTGTGTAAAACTTTAAGCTTTTAAGTTTGGATTAAGTTAATAGGTTTATAATCTGAGTAAATAAATAACAAACGGAGGCGTTTATGAAACACTTACAAAAATTTTACAAAAAGGGAGTTAAAGTTCTTGTAATCATTCTAATAGGATTTTTAAGTGGTGCCTTAGGAAGTTTCGTAACATTACAACTTTATCAAAAACAAGGAAATCAAGCTACGAATAATAATTCTGGCACTGTCACTCAAACATCCTATAAGAATGAAAATTCAACCACTCAAGCAGTAAATAAAGTTAAGGATGCTGTTGTCTCAATCATTACTTATTCTTCTTCTAGCAGTAGACAAAGTAGTGTATTTAATGCTGACGAAACTAACTCTGATTCAGACAATCAACAAATCGCAAGTGAGGGATCAGGTGTTATCTATAAAAAGGATGATAAAGATGCCTATCTTGTAACTAATACTCACGTTATCAATGGAGCTTCAAAAGTTGATATTCGCTTGGCAGATGGTACTAAGGTTCCTGGTGAAATTGTCGGATCTGATACTTTCTCTGATATTGCTGTCGTTAAAATTTCTTCAGAAAAAGTTACAACAATAGCAGAATTTGGGGATTCAAGTCAACTTAGTGTTGGAGAAACAGCGATTGCTATCGGTAGTCCTCTAGGTTCAGAATATGCTAATACAGTTACACAGGGGATTATTTCAAGTCTTAATCGAAATGTTTCTCTAAAATCTGAAGATGGTCAAGCTATTTCAACAAAAGCCATTCAAACAGATACAGCCATTAACCCTGGTAACTCTGGTGGTCCACTTGTAAACATTCAAGGACAAGTAATTGGTATTACATCAAGTAAAATTGCAAGTAATGGTGGAACATCTGTAGAAGGTCTTGGTTTTGCAATTCCTTCAAACGATGCACAAAATATCATTAAACAGCTTGAAAGTGATGGTAAAGTGACTCGTCCAGCTCTTGGAATTCAAATGGTCAATCTATCAAATGTTGGAGCTAGTGATCTTAGAAAACTTAACATTCCAAGTGGCCTCACTTCAGGTGTAGTTGTTCGATCCGTTCAAAACAATATGCCAGCAAATGGACATCTTCAAAAATACGATGTCATTACCAAAGTTGACGACAAAGAGATTACCTCATCAACAGACCTACAACATGCTCTTTACAATCATGCTATCGGAGATACTATCAAAGTAACCTACTACCGTAACGGTAAGGAGGAAACAACCTCAATTAAACTAGATAAGAATTCTGGTGATTTAGAGTCTTAATTGACATCAGTGTAAAGAAAACTTTACAGAAAGTAAAAGATATGTTAGTGTAGAATCATGGAAAAATTTGAAATGATTTCTATCTCTGAAATACAAAAGAATCCTTACCAACCTCGGAAAGAATTTGATACAGATAAACTAAATGAATTAGCTCAGTCAATCAAAGAAAATGGGCTCATCCAACCAATCATCGTTCGTCAATCTCCTGTAATTGGTTATGAAATCCTTGCAGGAGAGAGACGATATCGGGCTTCTCTCTTGGCTGGTCTGACCTCTATTCCAGCCGTTGTAAAGCACCTCTCAGATCAGGAAATGATAATCCAGTCAATCATTGAGAATTTGCAGAGAGAAAATTTAAATCCTGTTGAAGAAGCACGCGCCTACGAATCTTTAGTAGAAAAAGGATTTACTCACACTGAGATAGCGGATAAAATGGGGAAATCTCGTCCTTATATCACTAATTTTATTCGTTTGCTTTCCCTACCAGAATATATCTTAACTGAAGTAGAAAATGGAAAAATTTCTCAAGCGCATGCACGTTCACTAGTTGGTTTGGACAAAGAGCAGCAAGACTATTTCTTCCAACTAATCAAAAATGAAGATATTTCTGTGAGAAAGTTAGAAGCACTTCTTACAGAGAAAAAACACAAGAAGCAAAAAAAAAGTGATTCTTTCATCAAAGACGAAGAAGATAAATTAAAAAAACTACTCGGTTTAAGTGTAGAAATTAAACTTTCAAAAAAAGGTACTGGAAAGATTATTATCTCCTTTTCAAGTCAAGAAGAATACGATAGAATTATTAACAGCCTGAAATAAGGCTGTTCTTTTATTTTCTCAACCCACAAATTTATCCACCAATTTTTTTATCAAAAAGCCTACTAAATCAAGGATTCTCTTATTTATCCCCAACCTGTGGATAAATACTACTAACATTGTGGATTCTTTTCCTCAATCTGTGGAAAAATCCTATTATCTATGGTAAAATAAGTCTAGCACTAAACTACTAAAATCATAGTAAAGGAGGAAAATTAGTTGAAAGAAAAGCAATTTTGGAATCGTATTTTAGAATTTGCTCAAGAAAGATTGACACGATCTATGTATGATTTCTATGCTACACCTGCTGAACTCGTCAAAGTAGAAGAAAACACAGCTACTATATTTCTACCGAGATCAGAGATGGAAATGGTGTGGGAAAAGCAATTAAAAGATATTATTGTTGCTGCTGGTTTTGAAATTTATGATTCTGAAATCAAACCTCACTATATTTTCACTAAACCTCAGAGTACAGAATCTCCTCAAGTAAATGATACGAATAGTGTCTCTACTTACGATTACACACCTTCACTACCAACGATTCTCTATTCTGAAACAGGATTAAAAGAAAAATATACCTTTGATAACTTTATTCAAGGTGATGGGAATGTTTGGGCGGTATCTGCTGCACTAGCTGTATCTGAAGATTTAGCTCTGACCTATAATCCTCTTTTCATCTATGGAGGACCTGGTCTTGGAAAGACTCACTTGCTCAATGCGATTGGAAATGAGATTTTGAAAAATATTCCTGATGCGCGTGTCAAGTACATTCCTGCCGAAAGCTTTATCAATGACTTTCTTGAACACTTGCGACTTGGGGAAATGGAAAATTTCAAAAAGACTTACCGTAGTCTTGATCTCTTGTTGATCGATGATATCCAATCTCTCAGTGGCAAAAAAGTCGCGACCCAGGAAGAATTTTTCAATACCTTCAATGCTCTTCATGATAAGCAGAAACAGATTGTCCTAACCAGTGATCGAAGTCCTAAACACCTAGAAGGCCTTGAGGAAAGACTTGTTACACGCTTTAGCTGGGGATTGACGCAAAATATCACCCCTCCTGACTTTGAGACACGTATCGCCATTCTTCAAAGTAAAACAGAGCACTTGGATTACCATTTCCAAAATGATACTCTAGAATACTTGGCTGGCCAATTTGATTCAAATGTTCGAGAATTAGAAGGAGCAATCAACGATATCACTTTAATTGCCAGAGTGAAGAAGATTAAGGATATTACTATTGATATTGCTGCGGAAGCTATTAGAGCACGTAAGCAAGACGCCCGCCAGATACTTGTTATTCCAATTGAGAAAATCCAAACTGAAGTTGGTAATTTTTATGGAGTGAGTGTTAAAGAAATGAAAGGTACGAGACGAGTTCAGAACATCGTTTTGGCACGTCAGGTTGCTATGTATCTAGCTAGAGAACTGACAGATAACAGTCTTCCAAAAATCGGAAAAGAATTTGGCGGAAAGGATCACACCACCGTTATTCATGCCCATGCTAAAATCAAATCATTGATTGACGAAGACGATAATTTACGTTTAGAAATAGAAGCAATCAAAAAGAAAATTAAGTAGCTTGTGGATAAGTTTTCCTTTCTTATCTTTTTTATCCACATTTTTTAAACAAGCTTAGAAGCTTAAGTTTACTAAATAGCACTCAGTTTTCCACAGAATTCACACACTCTATTATTACTATTAACTTTCTAATACTAAAAATAAATAAAGGAGAATCCATGATTCATTTTTCAATTAATAAAAATTTATTTCTACAAGCCTTAAATACCACAAAACGAGCAATAAGCTCTAAAAATGCTATTCCAATTTTATCAACAATCAAAATTGACGTTACCAATGAAGGAATTACTTTAATTGGATCAAACGGTCAAATTTCTATTGAAAATTTCATTTCTCAAAAGAATGAAGATGCTGGTCTCTTGATCACTTCTTTGGGTTCGATTCTTCTTGAAGCTTCTTTCTTTATCAATGTGGTATCCAGTCTTCCAGATGTAACGCTAGATTTCAAAGAGATTGAACAAAAACAAATTGTCTTAACCAGTGGCAAATCAGAAATTACTCTAAAAGGAAAAGATAGCGAACAGTATCCACGAATCCAAGAAATTTCAGCAAGTACTCCTTTGGTTCTTGAAACAAAACTGCTCAAGAAAATTATCAACGAAACAGCCTTTGCTGCAAGTACGCAAGAAAGTCGTCCAATCTTAACAGGTGTCCACTTCGTATTGAGCCAACACAAGGAACTAAAAACAGTTGCGACAGACTCACACCGCCTTAGCCAGAAGAAATTGACTCTTGAAAAAAATGGTGATGATTTTGATGTGGTGATTCCTAGTCGTTCTCTACGAGAATTTTCAGCTGTATTTACGGATGATATTGAAACTGTGGAGATTTTCTTTGCAAATAATCAAATCCTCTTTAGAAGCGAAAATATTAGCTTCTACACTCGTCTCCTAGAAGGTAATTATCCTGATACAGATCGCTTGATTCCAACAGACTTTAACACTACAATTACTTTTGATGTGGTCAATTTGCGTCAATCTATGGAACGTGCACGTCTCTTATCAAGTGCGACTCAAAATGGTACTGTGAAGCTTGAAATTAAAGGTGGAGTTGTTAGCGCCCATGTTCACTCTCCAGAAGTTGGTAAAGTAAACGAAGAAATCGATACGGAGCAGGTGACCGGGGATGATTTGACTATTAGTTTCAACCCAACTTACTTGATTGATTCCCTCAAGGCTTTAAATAGCGAAAAGGTGACTATTAGCTTTATCTCAGCAGTTCGTCCATTTACTCTTGTGCCAGCAGATACTGACGAAGATTTCACGCAGCTCATTACACCAGTTCGTACAAATTAAGTGAAAGAGGTTGAGCCTGGCTCGCCTCTTTTATGATATAATCAAAAAAGAAAAGGAGAGTAGTATGTATCAAGTTGGAAATTTTGTTGAGATGAAAAAACCACATGCTTGCACAATTAAATCAACAGGTAAAAAAGCTAATCGTTGGGAAATTACACGCGTAGGGGCAGATATCAAAATCAAATGTAGCAATTGTGATCACGTTGTTATGATGAGTCGCTATGATTTTGAACGAAAAATGAATAAAATTATTGACTAAGAACCCTTAGTTAGAGGGTTAGCAAGTTTTCCCTTTTTGTGTTATAATGTTAGGGATTGAAATGAGAACGGAGAATGAGAAACTATGGCTTTAACAGCAGGTATCGTTGGTTTGCCAAACGTTGGTAAATCAACCCTTTTTAATGCAATTACAAAAGCAGGAGCAGAGGCGGCAAACTACCCATTTGCGACTATTGATCCAAACGTTGGGATGGTGGAAGTTCCAGATGAACGCCTACAAAAACTAACGGAAATGATTACACCTAAAAAGACAGTCCCAACAACCTTTGAATTTACAGATATTGCAGGGATTGTAAAAGGAGCATCAAAAGGAGAAGGTCTAGGGAATAAATTCTTGGCCAATATCCGTGAAGTAGATGCGATTGTTCACGTTGTGCGTGCTTTTGATGATGAAAATGTTATGCGCGAGCAAGGACGTGAAGACGCCTTTGTGGATCCACTTGCAGATATTGATACCATTAACCTAGAGTTGATTCTTGCTGACTTAGAATCAGTTAATAAACGCTATGCGCGTGTAGAAAAGATGGCACGTACGCAAAAAGATAAAGAATCAGTAGCAGAGTTTAACGTTCTTCAAAAAATTAAACCAGTCCTTGAAGACGGGAAATCAGCTCGTACCATTGAATTCACAGATGAGGAACAAAAGGTTGTTAAAGGTCTCTTCCTTTTGACTACTAAACCAGTTCTTTATGTTGCTAATGTGGATGAGGATGTAGTTTCAGATCCAGATTCTATCGACTATGTGAAACAAATTCGAGAATTCGCAGCGACAGAGAATGCTGAAGTAGTAGTTATTTCCGCGCGTGCTGAGGAAGAAATTTCTGAGTTAGACGATGAGGATAAGCAAGAGTTTCTTGAAGCACTTGGATTGACAGAATCAGGCGTTGATAAGTTGACTCGAGCTGCTTACCATCTACTAGGACTCGGAACTTACTTTACAGCTGGTGAAAAAGAAGTCCGTGCTTGGACCTTTAAGCGAGGGATGAAAGCTCCTCAAGCAGCTGGTATTATCCACTCAGACTTTGAAAAAGGCTTTATTCGTGCAGTCACCATGTCATATGAGGATCTAGTGAAATACGGATCTGAAAAGGCTGTAAAAGAAGCTGGGCGCTTGCGTGAAGAAGGAAAAGAATATATCGTTCAAGATGGCGATATCATGGAATTCCGCTTTAACGTTTAATAACATTTAATAAATAGTGTCAATTAGGTTGGAAAAAAATTCCAACCCTTTTGGCTTTTGAAAGGAAAAATAAATGACAAAATTACTTGTTGGATTAGGAAATCCAGGGGATAAATATTTTGAAACCAAGCACAATGTTGGCTTTATGTTGATTGACCAACTAGCTAAAAAACAAAATGTCACCTTTACACACGACAAGATATTTCAAGCTGACCTAGCATCATTTTTTTTAAATGGAGAAAAAATCTATCTTGTTAAACCAACGACTTTCATGAATGAAAGTGGGAAAGCGGTTCATGCTTTATTGACTTACTATGGTTTGGATATTGAAGATTTACTCGTTATTTACGACGACCTTGACATGGAAGTCGGGAAAATTCGTTTAAGAGCAAAGGGATCAGCAGGTGGTCATAATGGTATCAAGTCTATTATTCAACATATAGGGACTCAGGTATTTAACCGTGTTAAAATAGGTATTGGAAGACCTAAAAAAGGCATGTCAGTTGTTCATCATGTTTTAAGTAAGTTTGATCAGGATGACTATGTGGGTATTTTACAGTCTATTGACAAGGTTGACGATGCTGTAAACTACTATTTACAAGAGAAAAACTTTGAGAAAACAATGCAGAGGTATAACGGCTAAATGGTGACTTTATTAGATTTATTCTCAGAAAATGACCAGATAAAAAAATGGCATCAAAATCTGATAGATAAGAAAAGACAACTAATACTTGGTTTATCAACTTCTACCAAGGCTCTTGCAATTGCAAGCAGTCTAGAAAAAGAAAATAAGATTGTGTTACTGACTTCAACTTATGGAGAAGCAGAACGAATTATCAGTGATCTTCTTTCTCTTTTAGGAGAGGAACTTGTCTATCCATTTTTGGTTGATGACTCTCCTATGGTAGAGTTTTTGATGTCTTCGCAAGAAAAAATCATTTCGCGGGTTGAGGCCTTGCGTTTTTTGAGTGATCCGTCTAAGAAAGGGATTTTAGTTTGTAATATCGCAGCGAGTCGATTGATTCTACCCTCTCCGACTAGATTTAAAGAAAGTATTATAAAAATTGCAGTTGGTGAAGAATATGACCAACACGAGCTACTTCACCGATTAAAGGAAATTGGATATCGAAAAGTTACTCAAGTACAGACACAAGGTGAGTTTAGTATTCGAGGAGACATTTTAGATATTTTTGAGATGTCTCAGTTAGAACCTTTCCGAATCGAGTTTTTTGGCGATGAAGTAGATGGTATTCGTACTTTTGAAGTCGAAACACAATTATCGAAAGAAAATCAGACAAACCTCACTATCTTTCCAGCTAGCGACATACTTTTGAGAGAAAAAGATTATCAACGAGGACAGTCAGCTTTAGAAAAGCAAATTTCAAAGACTCTATCACCAATTTTAAAATCATATTTGGAAGAGATTTTGTCAAGTTTTCATCAAAAACAAGTACATTCAGATAGTCGAAAGTTTTTGTCCTTATGTTACGATAAAACATGGACTGTATTTGATTATATTGAAAAAGATACACCAGTATTCTTTGATGACTATCAAAAATTGATGAATCAGTATGAAGCCTTTGAAAGAGAGTTAGCGCAATACTTTACAGAAGATTTACAGAATGGTAAATCATTTTCTGAGATGCAGTATTTTGCAGATACAGAGCAAACCTATAAAAAACAAAGTCCAGTTACCTTTTTCTCCAATCTGCAAAAGGGCTTAGGAAATCTTAAGTTTGATCACATTTATCAATTTAATCAATACCCCATGCAAGAGTTTTTTAATCAATTTTCATTTTTAAAAGAAGAAATTGAGCGATACAAAAAAATGGACTACACTATTATTTTGCAGTCTAGCAATTCAATGGGAAGTAAGACGTTGGAGGATGTTTTAGAGGAATATCAGATCAAATTGGATTCCAAAGATAAGTCAAGTATCTGTAAAGAATCTGTAAACTTGATTGAGGGTAATCTAAGACATGGTTTTCATTTTGTAGATGAAAAAATTCTCTTGATTACTGAACATGAGATTTTTCAAAAGAAATTAAAACGTCGTTTTCGAAGACAACATGCTTCAAACGCAGAGCGATTAAAAGATTATAATGAACTTGAAAAAGGGGACTACGTTGTTCACCATATCCATGGAATTGGTCAATATTTAGGAATCGAAACAATTGAAATCCAAGGTATTCACCGTGATTATGTCAGTATACAGTATCAAAATGGTGACCAAATCTCCATCCCAGTAGAGCAGATTCAGTTACTGTCTAAATATGTTTCAAGTGATGGGAAAGCGCCAAAACTTAATAAATTAAATGATGGTCATTTCAAAAAGGCCAAGCAAAAAGTTAAGAACCAAGTAGAGGATATAGCTGACGATTTAATCAAGCTTTATTCTGAGCGTAGTCAGTTGAAGGGGTTTGCTTTCTCGGCTGATGATGATGAGCAACATGCTTTTGATGATGCTTTCCCTTACGTTGAAACGGATGATCAACTTCGTAGTATTGAGGAAATCAAGAGAGATATGCAGGATTCTCATCCCATGGATCGACTTTTAGTTGGGGATGTTGGTTTTGGGAAGACTGAAGTAGCAATGCGTGCTGCTTTTAAGGCAGTCAATGATCACAAACAGGTGGTCGTTCTAGTTCCAACAACGGTTTTAGCGCAACAGCACTATACGAATTTTAAGGAACGATTCCAAAATTTTGCTGTTAATATTGATGTGTTGAGTCGCTTTAGAAGTAAAAAAGAGCAGGCAGAGACACTTGAAAAATTAAAGAATGGTCAAGTCGATATTTTGATTGGAACGCATCGTGTTTTGTCAAAAGATGTTGTCTTTTCAGATCTAGGCTTGATGATTATTGATGAAGAGCAACGATTTGGTGTCAAGCATAAGGAAACATTGAAAGAACTGAAGAAACAAGTGGATGTCTTAACATTGACAGCTACTCCAATACCACGTACTCTTCATATGTCTATGTTGGGAATCAGAAATTTGTCTGTTATTGAAACACCTCCGACCAATCGTTATCCAGTGCAAACCTATGTATTAGAGAAGAATGATAGTGTCATTCGTGATGCTGTCTTGCGTGAAATGGAGCGTGGAGGTCAAGTTTACTATCTTTACAACAAAGTTGACACGATTGACCAGAAGGTTTCAGAATTACAGGAGTTGATTCCAGAAGCTTCGATTGTGTTTGTTCATGGACAAATGAGTGAAATTCAGTTGGAAAATACTTTATTGGATTTCATTGAAGGTCAGTATGATATTTTGGTGACGACTACTATTATTGAGACAGGGGTAGATATTCTAAATGCCAATACCTTATTTATTGAAAATGCAGATCATATGGGTTTGTCAACCTTATATCAGTTAAGAGGAAGAGTCGGTCGTAGTAATCGTATTGCTTATGCCTATCTCATGTATCGTCCAGAAAAATCAATCAGTGAAGTTTCTGAGAAGAGATTAGAAGCTATTAAGGGATTTACAGAATTAGGCTCAGGATTTAAGATTGCGATGCGAGATCTTTCGATTCGTGGAGCAGGAAATCTCCTAGGAAAATCGCAGTCTGGTTTCATTGATTCTGTTGGTTTTGAATTGTATTCACAGTTATTAGAGGAAGCTATCGCTAAACGGAACGGTAATGGGAATAAAAGAATCAAAGGAAATGCTGAGTTGATTTTACAAATCGACGCCTATCTTCCTGACACTTATATTTCTGATCAACGACATAAGATTGAAATTTACAAGAAAATTCGTCAAATTGACAATCGTGTAAACTATGAAGAACTACAAGAAGAATTGATGGATCGTTTTGGAGAATACCCAGATGTAGTAGCATATCTTTTAGAGATTGGTTTGGTCAAGTCATATTTTGACAAGGTATTTGTAGAACGTGTGGAAAGAAAAGAAAATAAGATTACAGTTCAATTTGAAAAAGTCACTCAACGACTATTCTTGGCTCAAGATTATTTTAAAGCTTTATCCGCAACGAACTTAAAAGCAGCCATAGCTGAGAATAAGGGATTAATGGAAGTTGTATTCGATGTCCGAAACAAGAAGGATTATGAAATTTTAGAAGGTTTGCTGATTTTTGGAGAAAGTTTATTAGAGATAAAAGAATCAAAGGAAGCAAATCCCATTTAACATTTTTCTTCTATAAAAAGGATAAAAATGGTACAATAATAATTTGAGGTAATAAAAATGAGATTAGACAAGTATTTAAAAGTATCACGAATTATTAAGCGCCGCACAGTCGCAAAAGAAGTAGCAGATAAAGGTAGAATCAAGGTGAACGGAATCTTGGCCAAAAGTTCAACGGATTTGAAAGTTGATGACCAAGTTGAAATTCGCTTTGGAAATAAGTTGTTGCTTGTTAAAGTACTAGAAATGAAAGATAGTACAAAAAAAGAAGACGCAGCAGGCATGTATGAAATTCTCAGTGAAACACGGGTAGAAGAAAATGTCTAAAAATATTGTACAGATGAATAATTCTTTTATTCAAAATGAACATCAACGTCGTCGTTACCTGATGAAGGAGAGACAAAAACGAAATCGTTTTATGGGTTGGGTCCTTATTTTGATGATCTTGTTGTTTATTTTACCAACTTATAACTTGGCTCAAAGCTATGATCAGTTACTGCAACGTCGTCAGCAATTAACAGAGTTGAAAGAGCAGTACCAAACTCTTAGTGATGAAAAGGATAAGGAATCCGCCTTTGCTGCAAAGTTGAAAGATGAAGACTATGTAGCAAAATATGCACGCGCCAAGTACTATTACTCAAAGAAACGAGAAGCAATTTACACAATTCCTGATTTGCTTCCGAGGTAATGTCATGGAAAATTTATTGGAAGTTGTTGAGCAATTTTTAAGTTTATCAGATGAAAAATTAGAGGAATTGGCAGCTAAAAACCATTTATTACGATTACAAGAAGAAAGGGAAGAGAAGAATGCGTAAGTTCTTAGTAGTTTTATTGCTACCTGCTTTTATCATAACCTCAAGAGTAGTTAGCACAGAAAAACAGCTTCCTTACTCTTCGCAAGAAATTTATTATCTAACTGAGTCTGATTATGGATTCTACTATAAAGAATCTCTGGAATCCCCAATGGTATATGGAGAAACAGCCGTCTATGCTAATGAGGATCTTGTTAAGGAGTCTGGTAAATTGACTACTGGAACCACCTTTAAAATCGTAGAATGGCGTTTGAATAGACAAGGTGTTCCTGTTTTTAAATTAGATAATCACCAGTTTATCCTTGCAGATAAGCGTTTGGTCTATGATCAAAGTCAAGTTCAAACTCAAAATAGACAAGTATGGTTGGAGCAGGGGTTTGTTATCTATAACAGTCCCTATGATGCGAAAGAAATTTCTTCATCCCTCTCTCCCTATCAACGCGTAATGGTGGATAGAGCTCTCTTTGCTGAGGGACAAGAATTTCTTCATATCGATCAAGTTGGGTGGGTATCAAAAGAGTTCACCTCAGAAGAAGACAATCGCATCCAGAAGGTTCAAGAAGTTTTATCAAACAACTATCAGAACGAAAATTATTCTATTTATGTTAAACAATTGAGTACAGGTAAAGAGGCTGGGGTGAATGAAGACAGCAAACTCTATGCAGCTAGTATCTTGAAACTAGCCTACCTTTATTACGCTCAAGATAAGATAAATCAAGGGGAATATACGTTAGACAGTAGCTTCAAGTATGTCCCGGAAGTAAATAGTTTCCCTGGGTCCTATAAACCAGAAGGTAGTGGTAGCTTACCTAAAAAAGAAGATAACAAAGAATACAGTCTTCAACAGTTAATTACCAAGGTAACAAAAGAGTCTGACAATGTTGCTCATAATATTTTAGGTTATTACGTGACCAATCAATCTGATGGGGCTTTCAAAGAAAAAATGTCCACCATTATGGGTGAAGATTGGGATGTGAATGATAAATTGACTTCTTCAAAAATGGCTGGAAAGGTCATGGAAGCTATTTATAATCAGAATGGTTTTGTCCTAGAGTCTCTAGGTAAGACTGATTTTGACAACCAACGAATCGCAAAAGGTGTTTCAGTTAAGGTAGCTCATAAAATTGGAGATGCCGACGAGTTTAAACATGACACTGCCATTGTCTATACGGATTCTCCTTTCGTTCTTTCTATTTTTACCAAAAATTCTGATTATGATACTATTGCTAAGATAGCTAAGGATGTCTATGAGGTTCTAAAATGAGGGAACAGGATTTTTTAAATCATTTTCTCCGAAAAGAGTATTTCAAAAAACATTCGAAAGTCGTGTTAGCTTTGTCTGGCGGACTGGATTCAATGTTTTTATTCCAGCTATTGTCTACTTATCAAAATGAGTTGGGAATTGAGTTGATTTTAGCACATGTCAATCACAAGCAGAGAAGGGAATCTGATTGGGAGGAAAATGAACTAAGGAAGTTAGCTGATGCAGCTGAACTTCCTATTTATATCACAAGCTTTTCAGGAGACTTTTCAGAAGCGCGTGCTCGAGAGTTTCGTTATGATTTTTTTAGGAAAATTATGAAAGAGGTTGGAGCGACTGCCTTGGTTACCGCCCACCATGCAGATGATCAAGTTGAAACGATTTTGATGCGCTTGATTCGAGGAAGTCGGCTACGTCATTTAACAGGAATAAAAGAAAGTCAAGTAGTTGATGATATTGAAATCATCCGTCCCTTGTTGCAATTTCATAAAAAGGATTTTTCACCAATTTTTCATTTCGAAGATCAAACAAATCAGGAAAGCACCTATTTTCGCAATCGCATTCGGAATAGGTATATACCAGAGCTTGAAAAAGAAAATCCTCGTCTTAAATCCGCCCTTTTAGATTTAGGAAGGGAAATTTCAGATTACCAGGCAACAATAACGGAACTTTCGAAACAAATTGATGTGGAAGATTTGAATGAGCTATTTTCATACTCTCAACAAACTCAAGGAATCTTGCTCCAAAACTATCTTAATCAATTTCCAGACTTAAATCTGACGAAGGCTCAGTTTGATGAAGTTCGACAGATTTTAGCAAGGAAAAGCCAGTATCGTCACCCATTGAAAAATGGTTATGAATTGATAAAAGAGTATCAGAATTTTCGAGTTTGTAAAATCAGTCCTCAGGCCGATGAAAAGGAAGATGAACTTGTGTTACACTATCAAAATCAAGTTCGATATAAGGGCTATTTATTTTCCTTTGGCATCCCTATTGAAGGGAATTTTGTTCAAAAAGTAACGGTTTCACGGGAAACATCTGTACATATTAGATGTCGAAAACCTGGCGACATTATTACCCTAAATGGTCATCGAAAGAAACTGAGACGCTTATTTATAGATTTGAAAATCCCTATTGAAAAACGAAAAACAACCCCTATTATTGAGCAATTTGGAGAAATTGTCTCAATTTTAGGAATTGCGACCAGTGATTTGAGTAAAAACACGAAAAATGATATAATGAACACTGTGATTTATATAGAAAAAATAGATAGGTAAAAAGATGTTAGAACACGATATTAAAAAAATCCTCGTTTCACATGATGAAATTACAGAAGCAGCTAAAAAGCTAGGTGCGCAACTAACAAAAGAATATGAGGGGAAAAATCCAATTCTTATTGGAATTTTGAAAGGATCGATTCCTTTTATGGCTGAATTGGTCAAACATATTGATACGCATATTGAGATGGACTTCATGATGGTATCTAGCTACCATGGTGGAACAGCAAGTAGTGGTGTGATCAATATCAAGCAAGACGTGACTCAAGATATCAAAGGAAGACATGTTTTATTTGTAGAGGATATCATTGATACAGGTCAAACTTTGAAGAGTTTGAGAGATATGTTTATTGCAAGAGAAGCAGCTTCTGTTAAAATTGCGACTTTGTTGGACAAACCAGAGGGACGCGTTGTTGAAATTGAGGCAGATTATACTTGCTTTACTATTCCAAATGAGTTTGTAGTAGGTTATGGTTTGGACTATAAAGAAAATTATCGTAACCTTCCTTATGTTGGAGTTTTGAAAGAAGAAGTTTATTCAAATTAGAAAGATTTATCTTTAATGAAAAAACAAAATAATGGTTTAATTAGAAATCCATTTCTATACTTGTTAATTATCTTCTTCCTAGTGACAGGATTCCAGTATTTTTACTCTGGAAATACTGCTGGGCGAAGCGAAAAAATTAACTATACAGAACTGGTAAAAGAAATTACAGCAGACAATGTAAAAGAATTAACCTATCAGCCAAATGGTAGCGTCATTGAAGTGTCTGGTGTTTATAAAAATCCTAAGACTAGTAAAGAAGAAACAGGAATTCAATTTTTCCCTCCTACAGCTACAACAGTAGAAAGATTCTCAAGTACTATTCTTCCGTCTGATTCAACAGTTTCAGAATTGCAAAAACTTGCTTCGGAACATCAGGCAGAGGTAACAGTCAAACATGAGAGTTCAAGCGGTATGTGGATCAATATCCTTGTTTCTGTTGTACCATTTGCTATTCTCTTCTTTTTCCTATTCTCTATGATGGGAAATATGGGAGGAAACAATAGTAGAAATCCAATGAGTTTTGGACGTAGCAAGGCCAAGGCCGCTAACAAAGAAGATATCAAGGTACGATTTTCAGATGTTGCAGGTGCCGAGGAAGAAAAACAAGAATTAGTTGAAGTTGTTGAATTCCTAAAAGATCCAAAACGATTTACCAAACTTGGTGCGCGTATTCCTGCGGGTGTTCTTTTAGAGGGACCTCCGGGAACAGGTAAGACTTTGCTTGCTAAGGCGGTTGCCGGAGAAGCAGGCGTTCCATTCTTTAGCATTTCAGGATCTGACTTTGTAGAAATGTTTGTCGGAGTTGGTGCAAGTCGTGTTCGTTCTCTTTTTGAGGATGCAAAAAAAGCAGCACCAGCCATCATCTTTATCGATGAAATTGATGCTGTTGGTCGCCAACGTGGTGTCGGCCTCGGTGGAGGAAATGATGAACGTGAGCAAACCTTGAACCAGCTCTTAATTGAAATGGATGGTTTTGAGGGTAATGAAGGAATTATCGTTATCGCTGCGACAAACCGTTCAGATGTCCTCGATCCAGCTCTTCTTCGTCCAGGACGTTTTGATAGAAAAGTCTTAGTTGGTCGCCCTGATGTTAAAGGTCGTGAAGCAATCTTGAAAGTTCACGCTAAAAATAAACCTCTCGCAGACGATGTTGATTTGAAACTAGTTGCTCAACAAACCCCAGGTTTTGTTGGTGCTGACTTGGAAAATGTTCTAAATGAGGCGGCCTTGGTTGCTGCTCGTCGCAACAAATCAATCATTGATGCTTCAGATATTGATGAGGCAGAGGACAGAGTGATTGCTGGACCATCTAAGAAAGATAAAACAGTATCACAAAGAGAACGGGAATTGGTTGCTTATCATGAGGCTGGACATACTATTGTTGGTTTAGTCTTGTCAAATGCCCGTGTTGTTCATAAAGTTACCATTGTACCACGTGGACGTGCAGGTGGTTACATGATTGCGCTTCCGAAAGAGGATCAAATGCTTCTTTCTAAAGAAGATATGAAAGAACAATTAGCAGGTTTGATGGGTGGTCGTGTAGCTGAAGAAATTATCTTTAATGTCCAAACGACAGGAGCTTCAAATGACTTTGAACAAGCTACACAGATGGCGCGTTCAATGGTCACTGAATACGGTATGAGTGAAAAACTTGGCCCAGTTCAATACGAAGGTAATCATGCTATGTTTGGTGCACAAAGTCCTCAAAAATCAATTTCAGAGCAAACAGCCTATGAGATTGATGAGGAAGTTCGTTCATTATTAAATGAGGCACGAAACAAAGCTGCTGAAATTATCCAATCAAATCGTGAAACACATAAGTTGATTGCAGAAGCATTGTTGAAATACGAAACATTAGATAGTACACAGATTAAATCTCTTTACGAAACAGGTAAAATGCCTGAGACCGTAGAAGAGGAATCCCATGCACTATCTTATGATGAAGTAAAATCAAAAATGAGTGAAGAAAAATAAATTTAGAGAGGTTCAACCTCTCTTTTTATGTTCTAATGTGATGGCTACCGAGCAGATGCCTTGATAGTCGACCCTCGTCGTACAGGCTTAGATGATAAGTTGTTGGATACCATTCTGACCTATGTTTCAGACAAAATGGTCTATGTATTCTGCAATGTTTCAACCTTGGCACGAGATTTGGTTAAACTAGTAAAAGTCTATGATCTCAAGTATATCCAGTCGGTCGATATGTTTCCCCACACTGCACGGACAGAAGCAGTGGTTAAGTTAGTGAAGAAAAGAAAAAATTAACTTCACTGAAAAAAGTCCTTGACAAAGGTAAAAAAGTAGGTATAATAGAAAGAGTTGAAAAGCTCAAGGTCCGTTGGTCAAGGGGTTAAGACACCGCCTTTTCACGGCGGTAACACGGGTTCGAATCCCGTACGGACTATGGTGTATTGTGGCTAAA